>JAEEKN010000231.1 GCA_016282435.1 Lachnospiraceae bacterium
ACGATAAGCTTTACTGCACGGATAGCGTCATCATTTCCGGGGATAACATAATCAAGTTCCTCGGGATCGCAGTTGGTATCAGCGATACCTACAAGCGGGATACCAAGAGTATGTGCCTCATCAACACAAATCTTCTCCTTCTTGGGATCTACTACAAAGATGCAATCAGGAATAGAAGGCATTTCCTTGATACCTGCAAGGTTCTTCTCTAACTTTTCCCATTCCTTCTTGATCTGGATAACTTCCTTCTTGGGTAATACATCAAATGTTCCGTCTTCTGACATCTTCTCGATAGCCTTAAGTCTTGCAATTCTTGTCTTGATGGTCTTGAAGTTGGTAAGCATACCACCGAGCCATCTCTCGTTTACATAGTACATACCGCAACGCTCTGCCTCTGACTTGATAGCGTCCTGAGCCTGCTTCTTTGTACCTACGAAAAGTACCTTTCCGCCGTTTGCAACGATATCTTTGATTGCGTAATAAGCTTCGTCAACCTTGCCTACCGACTTCTGAAGGTCGATAATATAGATACCGTTTCTTTCTGTGTAGATGTACTCTGCCATCTTAGGGTTCCAACGTCTGGTCTGATGTCCGAAATGAACACCTGCCTCCAGAAGCTGCTTCATTGAGATTACACTCATTTTCTTTTCCTCCATTTGGTTAATTTTCGCCTGTATTCTGCGACAACGGATACCGTTGCACCAAGCATCAGGCGGTTAATATTTTTAGTATCACGCCCTTTTGCGAGCGTAACCTTAAGAACTATATCATAAAGTTTCGAAAAATGCAAGAACTTTTTTAAAACTTAAATGTATCTTTTAATCCGAGCCATTTCTGGTCTCTGTCCGAAAGCTTTAATGCCACTCCGTCAATCGTGTATCCGTCTGCTGACGCACTACCGCGATACACTCCTTCCACTCTCGGCCATTTTACGCCTATCTCGGGATCGTTCCATGCAAGTCCGTCCTCATCTCCGGGATGATAGAAGTCATCACACAGATAACAGAACTCAGCAGTATCCGATAAAACCAGGAATCCGTGTGCAAATCCGCGCGGTACCAGGAACTGATGCTTGTTTTCCTCGGTAAGAAGTTCGCCGTGCCACTTGCCGTATGTTTTTGATCCCGCTCTTAAATCCACAGCCACATCAAACACTTCGCCTTTGATTACCCGCACAAGCTTGGTCTGAGGGAACTGTCTCTGAAAATGAAGACCCCTGAGCACTCCCTTTGTCGACATCGACTGATTGTGCTGAACAAACGTGATATTGATGCCTGCCTCCTCCATATCTTTCTGATTGTAGGTCTCAATAAAATATCCCCTCTCATCTCCGTGAACCGTAGGGATAATGCTGCATAATCCTTCTATACCGTCAAGATTCCTGTTTACTGTAATCTGTCCCATAGCTTTAAAACCTTTCTGTACTAATTTTTTCTGTAAAAATCTTTTCTGTTATAAACACTATACCCGACACCCCGGATAACTGCCGTTTTGTTTTAGTCAATATCACCTTGAAAACAGCGTTCTTCGTTTCCCCGGTAGCAAAACTATGCTCCGCATCTCTTTTGTTAAATATCAGCTTCCTTCAGGTACCTTGAAATTGCATCCTGCCATGTAGGAAGCGGCTTAAAACCGTTTGCGATAAGTTTATCTTTGTTAAGCCTGCTGTTGTACGGACGAGCCGCAACCGACAGTCCATATTCGGCAGTGGATACCGGCACTACTTTTGTAGACAGCCCATACTGTTTGTAAAATTCCCGGCAAAAATCATACCAGCTGATATATCCGCCCGGTTCCGATTCGGAGTTGGTCGCATGATAATATCCGTACTTGTCGGTTTCGATCATATCTACCAGGAGCCTGGCCAGATCATATGTATATGTAGGGGTACCTATCTGATCGTTTACCACACGGACCATGTCATGTGTTTTTCCAACATTTATCATGGTTTTTATAAAATTCTTTCCGTTTCTTCCGAATACCCAGGCAATACGTACCACATAAAACTTTTCAAGTGTAGTGGATACCGCAAGTTCTCCGTCAAGCTTTGTCTTTCCGTAATAGTTTAACGGGGCATAGTTTTTATCGTCCGGCTCCCAGGGTCTCTCACCTCTGCCGTCAAATACATAATCCGTTGAGATATAGAGCATCTTCGCATCTGTCTGTTTTGCCGCCTCTGCCAGATTTTTCGATCCCACGGCATTTATGGCATATACCTTTTCCCTGTTCTCCTCTGCTTCGGCCGCATCAACCGCTGTCCATGCCGCACAGTGGATTATGGCATCCGGTCCGGTCTCTTTGATTATTTTCTGTACCGCATCATTATCAGTGATATCCAACTGAATATAATCCGATATTTCCGGGTTCTTTGCTTCCGGCAAAATGTCTGAACCTATGGCCCCGTGTCCTCTGCCGGCCAACTCACACACAACATCATGGCCCAACTGGCCACATACTCCTGTAACAAATACTTTCATAAATCATACCTCAGTTCTGGGTTTATATGTCGGAACTATGGATGCCACCAGCTTCCTCACTGTCGCCGGATTCGGCTCGTCAAGGCATGCCATATACAAATTGTCTAGATCCTTAAGGAATTTGTCTTCATCAAGCTTTATAGGCTTACCAATGTGTATCAGCTTGTTTTCCGTATCCTGAAGCCCCTCTTCATCCATTAAAAGCTCTTCAAAAAGTTTCTCACCTGGACGCAGGCCGCTAAACTTGATATCTATATCCTGATAAGGTACAAATCCGGACATTCTGATAAGATTTTCTGCAAGTTCCAGTATTTTCACGGGTTCACCCATATCAAGAACAAAGATTTCTCCTCCTTTAGCCAGAGCACCGGCCTGAAGTACAAGAGATACAGCCTCGGAAATAGTCATAAAATATCTGATGACATCCGGATGAGTAACCGTAACCGGTCCTCCCATTTCTATCTGTTTCTTAAACAGAGGAATAACACTTCCGTTGCTTCCAAGTACATTACCGAATCTTACCGCTACGAATTCAGTCTTTGACTTTTTATTATATGTCTGTACTATCATCTCGCATATCCGTTTTGTAGCTCCCATGATATTGGTAGGATTTACCGCTTTATCCGTCGAAATCAGTACAAACTTTTCTACACCTGCAGCATCTGCCGCTTTTACAGTCTTCAGCGTACCAAACACATTATTCTTAACAGCTTCATTCGGAGATGTCTCCATAAGCGGCACATGTTTATGAGCTGCAGCATGATAAACTATTTCCGGCTTGTATGCTTCAAAGATAGACTTTAATCTGTTTGTGTTTCTTACAGAAGCTATAAGCACCACCAGGTCCAGTTCCGGATACTTCATCAAAAGTTCCTGTTGTATGGAATAAGCATTATTTTCATAAATATCAACAATGATCAGCCTCTTGACACCATGTTCAGCCAACTGTCTGCATAGTTCACTACCGATAGAGCCGCCACCGCCGGTGACCAGAACAACACGTCCTGTCACATATCCCATAATAGAGTTCAAATCCACTACTATAGGATCGCGTCCAAGTAAATCTTCCACCTGAACATCTCTCAGCTGCTCCAACTTTCCTTCCTCATTCACGATTTCACATATTCCCGGAAGAATTTTCACTGCGCACCCGGTTTTTTGACATATGTTAACTATAGAGGACAGTTCTTTCTTATCCGCCGAAGGGATAGCTACGATTATCTCCTTGATATCGTACTTTTCCACCATATCCGGGATCACATCACGATTACCGACGATTTTTACGCCCTGCAGGAAGCTCCCGACTTTTTGTGAAGAATCATCAATTACACAGCAGATATGCTTGTGCAGGAAATCACTAGCCATAATCTCTTTGATAATCATGTTACCGGCCTCACCTGCACCGACGACCATAACATTCGCCCCAATCTTCTTGTCACGGCTGCGCTGAATGATCATCCTCACACCACGATATCCGAACCTCGTCATACATGTGAACATGATGAGAAGGAAACAGAATATGAAATAGAAACTTCTCGGCATATACCACTGTTCGGTATTCGAATCAAAATTCAGTACCATGCCGATAATAATATTCATGATAGAAATGATAAAATCGGCAACAACAATTCTCTCCAGCTCGCTGACACTGACATAGTTCCAAATAATATCATAAAGTCTAAAGAGCCAGTATACGAGTATAGTAACTACTACAGTACAGGGAAGCAAAGTCCAGATATGACTGTCATACGGTTCCAGCACTGCATTCACATTCAGGTCGAATCTTAACAACAGACCAAGACCTGCCGCAAGTCCTACCGAACATATATCAAGACATAGCAGAAAGATTTTCCGCAAAATCTTCATTTCAACCTCCAAAAAAATGACCAACTACATAATCCTTATTACTATACTCTATTTTGCAAAAAAAAGCAAATAAAAAAATAGGAAGGATTATCCATCCTTCCTGAATATCTCAAGTCCTACTTCTATAACTCTCGAGGAGCCGAACATCTCAACCTCTATCCACGCCTTGCGTTTATGACGGTCAATCTTTTTGATCAGCGGTTCCATACCCTTTAGCGGTCCCTCGGTCACTTTTATCACAGAATTCTCTATGATACCCTCTGACATCTCAACTATCTGTTCTTCCCCTCCGAGTCTGAGCAGCATCTTCTCTTCTTCCCTTGAGATCGGTATCATGTTCTCTCCGTCTCCCAAAACTTTCGTCATGCCCTCTACTTTTTTCAGAAGCTTAACAGCCTCGTTCAAGTTTGCCGTCACTATAAAGATATATCCCGGAAACAAGACGTTTTCAATATCTCCCCATTCTCCGTCAATCTTCATACGTCTGTTTGAATAAGGTATAAACACCCTTTCAAACGCATCCGGAAACAGTGACAGCAATCTCTCACACTGGAGTTTTATGTTCTCTTCCCTTCCTGTATAAACCTGAACCACGTACCACATAAAAACCTCAAAACTTCCTTAAAATTTGTTATTCATAGATTGGAATCTATCTATAATTTTATTATATCATCATCCCGTACTCTTTACAATATAAAAATTCAGCCTCAACAACTCTCCTTGACTTTGGTCATACATTATGTTAAACTCAAAAAAAACTTAAGGATATTATTATCATGGTATACAATTATTCTGTTCTTATGTCAGTATATAAAAATGATTCACCTGAATTTTTAAAAACCGCTCTAGAAAGCGTATATGAGCACCAAACACGTAAACCTAATGAAATAGTAGTCGTTTTTGACGGTCCTTTAACCGCATCTCTCTACAACGTGCTAAGAACATACAGAAAAGGTAAAGAAACCATCGTTAAATATATTCCATTAAAGAAAAACCATGGACTCGGAAATGCACTCAGGATTGGGGCGAAAATGTGTCATGGGGATTACATTCTCAGAATGGATTCTGATGATATTTCAGACCCAATAAGATTCGAAACACAAATGAATTATGTAGAAACTCATCCTGAGGTTGACTGTGTAGGCACCGATATTGCAGAATTCAATTATTCTGCAGACGAAATTAACAAAAGAGTCCGTTCCTGTCCTCCCGATCACGAGAGTATCGTAAAAATGGGAAAAACAAGGAACCCTATGAATCATGTATCCGTATGCATAAAAAAAACCGCACTCGAAAAGTGCGGAGGATATAAAACCCTTCTTTTGCTTGAAGATTATTATCTTTGGCTTCGTATGATAGCCAATAATTGTATCCTGGCAAACATAAACAAATCCCTTGTTTATGTCCGTGTAGGAAATGGATTTGATTACAAGAGAGGCGCTAAGGACAGAATAACCGGTTGGTGGGTTCTTCAACGGTTCATGCTCTCCAATAAAATGATTCCTTTGCACCAGGCGATTATGAACATGCTATATATCAATGCCTTTATCAGAATGCCCGCCAGATTGAAAAATCTTATATACAAAGTTTTTTTAAGAAATCATTAATCTCATACTTTGGTATCCGCTTTCTACACAATCGGCCGATTAAATAAATCTCATCATTCAGCAGGTTTTACAAGTTGTCCGTTCACAATACGGTAACCTGAAGGTATTCCAAAGTAACCATGATCTCCATCCCAAGGATCATAGAAAACCATGATCTCATAACATCCATGTTCCATATCGATTTTTGATTTTTTAATCAATCCTTCTATACCTGAATACTTAAGATCGATCTGAGAAGAAAACATGTC
>JAEEKN010000232.1 GCA_016282435.1 Lachnospiraceae bacterium
ATCGAGCATCTTACAGAAGAATTCGTAGATGATTATATTATGCCCTGTGTAAAGGCAGGAGCAGTTTATGAGCATAAGTATCTTCTCGGTACTTCCATGGCCAGACCTCTGATCGCAAAGAAGCTTGTAGAGATCGCACGTAAGGAAGGCGCTACAGCTATCTGCCACGGTGCAACCGGTAAGGGTAACGATCAGGTTCGTTTTGAACTTGGTATCAAGGCACTTGCACCCGACTTAAAGATTATCGCACCCTGGAGAATGACAGATAAGTGGGGCATGAGCTCACGTGAGGAAGAAATCGAATACTGCAAGAAGCATGGAATCGACCTTCCTTTCTCTGCAGACAACAGCTACAGCCGTGACAGAAACCTCTGGCATATCAGCCACGAAGGCTTAGAGCTTGAGGATCCCGCAAACGCACCTAACTATGATCATCTTCTGGTACTCGGCGTAACTCCTGAGAAGGCACCCGAAGAGGGCGAGATCATCAGCATGACCTTTGAAAAAGGTATCCCTACATCACTTAACGGTGAGAAGATGAGCGCAACCGAGATCATCAAGAAGCTGAACAAATTAGGCGGCAAGCATGGTATCGGTATCGTAGATATCGTAGAGAACCGTGTAGTAGGCATGAAGTCACGTGGTGTATATGAAACACCCGGCGGAACCATTCTTATGGCAGCACATGAGCAGCTTGAGGAACTCATCCTTGACAGAGCTACCATGACAGTAAAGAAGGAAATCGGCAATAAGTTTGCTGATGTAGTTTATGAGGGTAAGTGGTTTACTCCTCTCCGTGAAGCTCTTCAGGCATTTGTTGAAAGTACACAGCAGTATGTTACCGGTGAAGTTAAGATGAAACTTTACAAGGGTAACATTATCAAACAGGGTACAACATCACCCTATTCACTTTATTCTGAAAGTCTTGCAAGCTTTACAACTGGTGAGCTTTATGATCATCATGATGCTGAAGGATTCATCAATCTGTTCGGACTTTCACTTAAGGTCAGGGCAATGAAGATGGCAGAAGCTGAGAAGAATAAAAAGTAAAATAAGAATTAGTTTTCTTTACAAAAAGAACAGTCTGGGTTATAATATAATCTCGGACTGTTTTTTTATCTTTTTTGTAAGGAGCAATCATGGGTAAGTCTTTATTTATCGCTGAAAAACCAAGTGTGGCACAGCAGTTTGCCGATGCCATATCACATAATTCAAAACAGACATTCAAAAAATCGGATGGGTATATCGAATCATCCGACTGCGTGGTTACATGGTGTGTCGGACATCTTGTGACTATGAGTTATCCCGAGGTATACGATGCAGCTCTCAAAAAATGGAGCCTCAGTACCATACCCTTTATCCCTAAAGAATTTAAATACGAAGTCATTGACAATGTAAAGAAGCAGTTTAATATTGTAAAAGCACTGCTAAACCGTGATGATGTGGAGCATATATATGTCTGCACCGACTCCGGACGTGAGGGAGAATATATTTACCGTCTGGTGGATGACATGGCAAAAGTTCCCAAAACCAAGGACAGACGCCGCGTATGGATCGATTCACAGACCGAAGAAGAGGTTATGAGGGGAATACGTGAAGCAAAGCCCCTTTCCGAGTATGACAATCTGTCGAGTGCCGCATATCTTCGCGCCAAGGAAGATTATCTGATGGGAATCAATTTCTCCAGGGTACTGAGTCTTAAATACGGTGATACCGTGAGACGTTTCTTAAAAGAGGAAAAATACGGAGCTATATCCGTAGGCCGCGTAATGACCTGTGTGCTCGGTATGGTGGTAAGGAGAGAGAGGGAAATCCGTGCATTTAACAAGACTCCCTTCTACAGAGTCATAGCCGATGCGGTTCTCACGGAAGGATCTCCCGTGAGACTTAACTGTGAATTCAGAGCCGTTGAAGGATCGAAATATTACAATACTCCTTTTATGTACAAGGAGAACGGATTTAAGGAGCTTGATACGGCCAAAAAACTGATCGCCGGTGCCCTAAAAACGGGAGAGGATGAATTGAGGTTTGCCACGGTTTTCGGAAAAGGCAGTCAGGCCGTGACCGTACCGTTCGGAGACAAAGCCGCTTATGATGCCCAGACGAATGCGAATGCCGTAATATCCGGATATCTGACCGAATGCCCCGAAGGGATGAAAGGTACGGTCTTAAGTTGTGAGAAGAAGAAGGAGACAAAGAATCCTCCCCTGCTTTTCAATCTTGCCGAGCTTCAGAACGAATGCAGCAAGCTGTTTAAGATCAGTCCGGATGAGACACTCGCCATCACACAGGAATTATATGAGAAAAAGCTTGTAACGTATCCCAGAACGGACGCCAGAGTACTTTCTACAGCTGTAGCAAAAGAAATAGACAAGAATATCATAGGACTTAAGAATTATCAGCCCGTGAAAGAATTTGCGGAAGAAATCCTCGAGAAGAAAAGCTTCGCAGGACTTGAGAAGACAAAATATGTAAACGACAAACAGATTACCGACCATTATGCTATCATACCCACCGGACAGGGGCTCGCGGCATTAAACAGCCTGAAGCTTTTGAACAGGAAGGTTTACGAACTTATCTGCAGACGTTTCCTAAGTATTTTTTATCCTGCGGCCGTATACAGGAAGATTACTCTGTGCATAGAGATGGACGGAGAAAAGTATTTTGCGAACCTGAAGGCTCTCGAATCCGAGGGATGGCTCAAAGTTGCAAAGCCGGCTAAAGACGGACAGGCAGCTCAGGCGAATGCGCAGAACAACACAGGAAGTGAAGGACAGGCAGATCAGGAAAACCAGGGAGATACAAAAGACGGCGAGGCCGAGGAAGAAGAACTCGGAAAGGACCTTCTGGAAATCGTTGGAAAACTCAAAAAGGGCTCGGAACTGAATATTTCGGATTTTGCCATAAAGCTCGGCGAGACCGCCCCTCCCAAAAGATACAGCTCGGGTTCCATGATACTTGCCATGGAGAATGCCGGACAGCTCATAGAAGATGAAGAACTGAGGTCACAGATAAAGGGAAGCGGAATCGGCACCAGCGCCACCAGAGCGGAGATACTGAACAAGCTTATAAGGATAGACTATATCTCCATCAATAAAAAAACACAGATTCTGACTCCCACACTTAAAGGAGAGACGATATACGAAGTGGTAAACGCATCCATACGCGG
>JAEEKN010000233.1 GCA_016282435.1 Lachnospiraceae bacterium
AAGGTCACTATTCAGAGTAAATTCTGGTTTCCCTGATTAAATTCCGGAAGGATGAGGTTTTGGTTGAAAAAGGAGAAAAATTCTATTATGATTGTGCATAAGGAGCACTGATTTCATGAGATTTGCATAGAAAAACATTCATTTTGGGACAAAAATGGACGCACTGAACCACAGGTAGAATCTAAAGTCTTTTTTCGTCAGAGTAAATTCTACCTGTATTATAATAACTGTGGAGCTGTGTCTCGGTTGGTGTGATTTAAATCAACAGTAGTCTTCGTTAGGAATGAAACATCCGGTGATGTTATCCCATTGGGGCTGTTGTTCAGGTCCTTTCCAGTAATCCCAAGGACCGCTGGAATAACCGTTCTTTAGACGGTAGGCCTGAAGATAGTTAAGGGGCCATCCGTCGCAATCAGCATAGTTCCAGGGATTGGTTTCAACGTCATATCCTTTTTTGGCCCAGGAGCGGAGTGCGATCCGCTCATCACGGGTCATAGGGACGTATATATCCATTTCACGAAAAGCTTCCATATTTGTCTGGTATTCAGCCGATCTTTTATCAAATCTCATTTTGAGGCCTCCTTGTCAAAGATGGATCTGTTAAGGGTCACTTCCTGTGGAGGTAGAAGGTGGCATCCTAACAGATCCAATGCTTTTTGTCCGTAAAGAAAAGAGAACATTTCGTATGGTGCTCTGTTCCCAATACTTTCTCTTCTGTATGAATTGATATGGTCCATCATGAGATTGATGTCTTCCTGAGTATAAGGTTCAAGATCGGTTCCCTTTGGTATAAACATCCGTATAAACTCGTGGTTACGTTCGGCAGATCCTTTCTGATATGGGGCACTGGGATCACAATAAAAAATACGTGTCCTACGTATGCCGGCATTATTGAATTCAATGGCTTTAGGGTTAGAGAATTCGCTTCCGTTGTCAGGGAGACACAGCCGGAAGATACAGGAGAAAAGTCCGTGACCCAGTATACGGTAAAGGTCGTTGAATATCCTGGTGACAGAAGCAGAATCATTATGGTTGCGGAGGAAAGCAAGCATCAACTCTGCTTTTACAAAGTGTATAGTAAGAAGGACTTTACCGCCTTTCCTGCCTTCAACACTGTCAAGCTGTGTGATGGGGATATCCGGGTGTTCCTTGAGAAAACACCGGAAATCTTCATAGCTCCTTCCGATCCTGCAGGTCCTGTCAACCTTGAAAGACACCTTTTTGATACGATGGCGGAAACGTACTTTTCTTGGAAGGTCAATGTTTCTTGCAGCGATAAGTCCGGAATCGATCAGCCGGTAGATTGTGCTCTCGCTGACCATAAGCGTGTCGCTGTTTGTAACGCATATGTGGTGGGGCGATTGGCTTTTCTTTATCAGAGGAGAGATGAAATTGTCGAGGAACCGTATCTCTTCCTCCGAATAAGAGATCCCCGATCTGGATTCGGAAAGGAGTTCCTTATACTTTGCCTGCGCCTGGTCTGCATAATAGAAGCGTTTCTCGAGAGTACAGCTTTCATTACGGGAAGGACAGGAATTACAGACATAAGGCGGTTTTAATAACCTGGAGCAGATCTCTTCCGTAAAATCCGGACAATTCCTGTTACAGGCAGGGCAGTTCCTGCATTTCTTGTAATGCCTGTCGGGATTGCAGGAAAAGCAGACATGGACCTTGTTGCAGGAAAGCCGGTGCCTGCATGCGTTAAACTTGATGTGACGATACCCACTTCGTAAGAAGACGAGATGATTACGGATCTCTTTAGAAATGGTAGATGGATCTTTGTCCAGGGTTCTTCCTATCTCAGTAAAAGAGCAGCGTTTACTAAGCATTTCTTGGATTGTTATGCGTTGCTCGAGTAAAAGGTGTTTTTGGTTAGCCATGTCAGTACCTCCTTATTACCGAGACACAGCAAGGATACTATATAACACAGAGATAGGAATATAAAGAGTTTTTCAAAGTAAGTTCGAGAAGAAGGTTATTCAAAGTAAATTCCAGCTAGAACTGGAATTTAAAATAAAAAATAACCAAAAAGAAAAAAACAGCCCCTTTTATGTTATATATGTAAGATTTTCATTTAAAAGTTGTCTTTTATGTATAGGACATAATTATGATACCTTGTAAGGAGTTTTTATGGAAGACACCGATATTATCAAACTGTATTTTGACCGGAATCAGAATGCGATTGAGGAAACCAGGAAAAAGTATGGTGGATATTGTTTATCGCTGGCGGATAGAATCCTTGAGAACTATCAGGATTCGGAAGAATGCGTAAACGATATATTGTTGGCAGCATGGAACAGTATCCCGCCAAACAGGCCGAAAGTTTTTAGGATGTTTTTGGCAAAGCTTACACGCAACAGAGCACTGAACCGGCTTAAAGCAGAAAATGCTTTAAAAAGGGGAAATGGCGAAAAAGAAATGGTTTATGAAGAATTATCCGAGTTTATAAGTGATGGAAGCAGAATTGAAGATGAGCTTGTTGCGAAAGAACTTGAACAGACGATAAACCGTTTTGTTGCCGCCCTTCCTGAAAGGGAAGGAGATATCTTCATAAGGCGGTATTTCTTTGTTGAGCCGGTAAAAGATATAGCGGAAGGTTATGGCATGACACCCGGTAATGTCAGTGTGACGCTAAACAGGACAAGAAAGAAATTAAAGGAATATCTGGAAAATAATGGATATTTATAGAAAAGAGGGGAAGCATATGGATAAAAATGATCTGATGCAGAGTATTTCAGGAATAGACGAGGAACTTTTGGAAAGAAGCGAAGGGAATAAACAAAAAGCATCCGCCATGAAAAAAAACGAGGATAAGAAAAAAATGACAAATAACCGTTTGGCTCTTAGGATAGCTGCTTCAGCCGCGGCAGTACTGTTTATAGCAGGACTTGCGGTATTGATCATTTATTTAAGAAGCAATAAGAAAGTAGAAGACAAAAAAGAATCCGGTACCAATACGGTTTCTGAAGATGAAGACGAATCCGGTATACTTAAGATGAAGACATATATGGTTTCGGCTGCAGAATACCCGGAGCTTATGAAAAAACCTGATTATTTTGATTTCGATGAAGGAAATGACGGAACAATGGGTCCGGAAGAAAATGCTGCATATTTCGAAGCTCAAAAAGAGTGGGCAGAACAGTATGCCGCATTCAAAAATGTTGAAGGATATGATGCTGCTAAAGGGAAGGCAGGGGTTCTGGATTTTAATTCTAAGGCTATGCAGTTTTTCTTGGAAGAACATACCCATGAGAATAGAATATATTCTCCGATAAATATTTATATAGCGTTGGGAATGCTCGCTGAGACCACGGAAGGGAATACCAGAAAACAGGTTCTTGACCTGCTTGGTATAAATGATATTGAAGCCTTAAGAGTTCAAATAAAGGGTCTCTGGAACGGTGCTTACAGTGATGACAAGCTGAAAAGTATACTAGCATCATCTTTATGGTTAAGGGATGATATTAAATACAAAAAAGACACTATGGATAGCCTTGCACGGAACTATTACGCATCTTCCTTTGCCGGTGATATGGGGGATGAAGAGTATTCACAAGCTTTTAGAAATTGGCTGAACGAGCAGACGGACGGGCTGCTTACGGAGCAGATAGGAGGACTGCGGTTTACCCCGAATACGGTTATGGCTCTTGCTACAACGGTATCTTTTAGTGCAAAATGGTCTTACGAGTTTAACAAAAGCAATACTAAACCTGATGTTTTCCATTCAGCTAACGGGGATATACAGTGTGATTTTATGAATAAATCCGAAACCGGAACATACTTCTACGGTGACAGATTTGGAGCTATCACAAGGTGGTTTGATGGTACCCA
>JAEEKN010000025.1 GCA_016282435.1 Lachnospiraceae bacterium
TCAGACAGGCAACTTCAGACTGTGTTATCTTTTCAGAAATGGTTCCATATACTGCGCGAACGAATACTACACTACGTATAATAAAGTATATTTTAGTACTTATGATGATGATATGTGGGAACACTTTCATGATATACATAAAATTGGAGAAATATCATCAGATCAAATACAGATGCTTTGCTCATATGTAGATCAGATTGAAATAACAAATCCGGACCGATCGATGTATAAAAAAATACATGCAGAAGTTAAAGGGGATAATATAAATATTTTTGTATTTCGGCCGGATTTTCCGGAGAGGCATATCGAAATATGCAGTATGGCATATAAGAACGGATATGTTGGCCCGGATAACGGTTCGATGCAGGAAGGTTATTACTGTCTGAATGATGATAATGCGCAGAAAGTGACAGAATGGATACTGGAAGCAGGATTCAGGGATGACTGGAAAAAGCATATACGGGAAACAGGCCAGGAACTGGACGTGGAATATCAGGCAATTAAAAGGGAATACACCCCCGGCTTTCATGTGGAATAAACTACGCAGAAAAATCTTGATATTTGATATCGGTTTCGGGATTTTTGTGTAAAAAGCCATAAAATCGGTTATTATGTATCGTGACTATATTGAAACAGTTAAACGGCAAGTGAAGAGGGAGGAGTAATAAATGAAGATATTTAAAGGAATTGTTGTTGCAGGTGTTCTGGTCGCGTCGCTGGGAATACTTACAGGCTGCGAAGCGCATTATGAGACAGATCTGAACGGAGAAAAACATAGTTATGAGTATGATAATGATACCAAAGATTTTGTGGAAGTAAAAGACGAAGACGAGAAAGAATCGGATGGAGTAAAGGACGGCGGTAAAAAAGAGTATGCAGAACCGAAGGATGACGACAAAACAGGGGCTGCTGATGTAAAGGAGGAAGAATACGGATTTGCATCGTCCGATGAAGCAATCAGTGCTTTTTGGCAGGGGATGGCGGACTGTTCCGAAGAGGAAATAAAATCCTGCTTTTTAGGAGAAGATGTATTTAACAGAAACCAATATAAGGTAATCCGGAGTGTGATCGAAAATATGGCGGAAAAAGCAGACTCCGTAAAGGATACTGTTATTTTTGACATAGACCATATCAGTATAGATAAAGAAAGTGTAGACCCCGAGAATCTGCCGTCTCATATTACTGAAGTTACTGATGTAGAAAAGGCGTATGTTTCTGTAGTAGTTGTACCCATAACACAAACGATCAACGGTGATGATTATGAGGTGAATGACAAGTATGAGATGTACACCATAAAGGTAGACGGAAGATGGTATGTCGATACACAACTCAATGAAATCGATGCAGAAATTGTAGGAAGGGCCGGAGGAAGCGTTTCGGTAACGAACGAAAACGAATGGTGTAGTGTCAGCAGAACTACGGATTCCGTGAAGTGCGTATACACGAATGGGATAAGTGATTCTTATGAGATTGCGGATGGTGTTACATTTGACGATCTTTGCGACTGGTTTGAGAAAGAAAGCCCCGCATTTGACAGGGAAATCTATCGTCATGTGATATCTCTCAATTTTGGCAATGAGAGTACTTTTGCAGCAATGAAGAAACTGGATATTTCGCGCCAGGCATCTGTACTGGGAAGTCTTGCGGAGTTTACAAGACGTATTGATAAAGTTGAAGGTAAAACGCTGGAAATGGAAGTGAATGCAAGTGATCCGGATGTATATGTTTTTAAGGTTCAATGCGCTAGTTACGGAAACTGTGAGCTGTATCTGAATTCACAGACGGGGGAACTGAAAATGATCCAGCCGTCAACCGGAAACGAATCAGAAGGCACCATTACGGACGAGGATGTGGCCAAGTGGGAAAATGCTGCAAAACATGCACTGAATGGCGAACAGCCATAAGAAAATTATCTGGTGAATGCCTGTCAATGATGTGATGATCATTGGCGGGCATTTTTGATTGTCGGAATTTACCATAAAAACAGAGGGGCTTATTCGTATCTATATTGTAAGCATAATTCGATGAGGAGGAAGTAACAAACATGAGTGAATATATGCCGGAAGAAAACTATCAGGCGCCGGAGCGAACGGATTCTGTATTGAAGGAACTTAAGAAAAAGACAGAGTCGGGAAACTTTATACGAAGTGTTGGCGTAGGAGTCATTACGGTAATTGGTGCGGCCAGTCTGGTGATCCAGGCGAAGAATATGCAGAATAATGAAAGATCTATGAGGGAACTGAACCGAAAGGTTCAGGAATTACAGGCAACCACAGATGATATTGCAAGTAATGTGTATGACATCCTGGAGCAGGGGTGTGATGGCAATTCAACTACAAATCCCGTGACTCGCCCGATCGTAATAAACGGTGGAGATGCGGTTATGAAACCGGTTATTTATCTGTATGATGATGAACCGGGACGTGAAGTTCATACCGATTTAAAACTACATGATTCCGAGATGCAGTATATGTGGCCGGAAGCCGGAAGTATAGAAGGTCAGGAATATGGTTGGGATATGATCACGTCCGAAGACGGAACACTTTATGATAAAGACGGAAATGAGTATTCCTATATTTTCTGGGAGGCTTCTGATTATGGCGATCATGCGTTTGATCAGGGCTTTTGTGTAAAGGGCAGTGATACAGCAGAATTCCTGAGAGAAAAACTGTCAGAAATAGGACTTACCCCTCGAGAGTATAATGAGTTTATCGTTTTCTGGATGCCGAAAATGCATGATAATCCTTACAATATCATTCGTTTCGAGGGCCTGGATCCAAATGACGAGTATAATCAGCACTTTGAACTTAGTGTAACGGATGGTGAGAATGAACTGACGGACAGCATGCTGAGAGTATTTATGGTATGGGAGGCATCGGATGCATATCAGGAGATCGAGCCGCAGGAATTCCATGGATTTGATAGAAATGGATTTACTGTCGTAGAGTGGGGCGGCACGGAAGTGAGAAAGAAATAATTTTATTGTTTTTCCGAAAAAATAGTATTTTATGAGATTCAAAAAAGTGCTTGAAAAAGTGCTTTTTTTGTTTAAGTGTGGTATTTTTGACATTTAAGGCATAAGGCAGTATGATTATATATCGTTGTATAAAGAGATCATGATACATTTATCAATCGGAGGCACTGGACCATGGAAAGATCCGATATTCTTGCAGAACTGAAAGATGTGACAGTCAGTTTCGGCAAAAACGAGAAAAAAAAGACGGTACTGAACGGTATTTCATTTACGATCGGCCGAGGGGAGATCGTAGGACTGGCCGGAGAGAGCGGCAGCGGGAAAAGCACGATCGCAAAGGCAATCCTCGGTATGGTGTCTGTAGAGAGCGGAAGCATCACGCTGAATACCAAAGCGCCGCAGATGGTATTTCAGGATCCGTATAGTTCTTTAAATCCGGCAAAGACCATCGGATGGATCATGCAGGAACCTCTCAAACTGGCACCGAACAGGGATCCGGATGCGGAACGACCGGATGCGGCAACCAGGAAAGCGCGGGTAGCCGAAATGCTTAAGGAAGTCGGGCTGGACGAAAGTTACATGGTGCACAAGCCCCGTGAACTATCGGGCGGGCAGCGGCAGAGAATCTGTATCGGGACAGCGCTGATGACCGAGCCGGAACTGCTGATCGCAGATGAGCCGGTTTCGGCCCTGGATGTAACCATACAGGCACAGGTGCTGGCGCTGATGAAGGAACTGCACGAAAAAAAGAACCTGGCTATGCTATTCATATCCCATGATCTGCGGACCATGTATCATTTCTGTGACCGTATCCTGATCCTCAATAAGGGAGTGATCGTTGAGGAGGGAACACCGGATACGCTGTATAGAAATCCGCAGCACGAGTATACGAAACTGCTACTGAAGAGTGCGGGAATAACAAAGGTGTAAGTTAAATATTAACATCGTTGTATATACCCCGGAA
>JAEEKN010000234.1 GCA_016282435.1 Lachnospiraceae bacterium
CACAGGATCTTAAGGATATTTTTCCTGAAGATAATATGATGACTATTTCTGTCTACCGCTTTGATCCGGATAACTGGTCAAAGATTAAAAGTATCCTGAATGTGGTTGATCCGATATATAAGTTTTTCCGTATGTTTTACACTGTAACACATATCGAGGACTGGTTTGAAACAAAGAAATTCGAAAAGTTTTGTGAGGCATATGGGATTGAATATGCATATACCCGTGCCAGCAGCTTCTGGTTCCAGCATGAAGAAGGGTTGGTTGGTGAACTGCTTGAGTTCCTGGAAAGATATGAGAAAAGAGACAGATACCGTATCCCGGATGAGTTTCCAGATCCGAAATGGAAAGATGTTATAAAAGGATACTGGCCGCTGGAAGTGGATATGAGAAACAAGACAGTACGTGAGATTCATGGGATAACAGTATGCGCCTGCTATTGCTCCCAGAATGTACTTATGAAGTTCACGGATATGCAGGGGTTTTACTTATAGAAATATTTACTAAAAGGGAAGAAAAACATAGAAATTTCGATGACTGGGAAGATGCTTATGAGTACTGTGAATTGGATAGTAAAGCTTCATATTATCTGCTTTGGATATGGTTGTTATCTTGTTTCCTGCATCTTTTGATGAAGCTCCACAGTGGTAGATTTTCTCATTCCGTGATTTGTAATCAACAATGATATATCTATCGTGGAACTTTCCCACTGTTTTCTGGAAGGATAACTTCACATTTGGGTATTCTGTCTGAAAAGCCTGAAACTCTGACAGGCGGAGAATGTTCATCAGATTGTCGCTGAATATGATGATGTCCACATTTGAAGGAACACTCTTCAGCATTAACAGTAGTGTTCAAGGTCAAAAATTTTGACCTTGAACACTACTGTCGATCTTATATCTTTTGTATCATGCCTAGGGAAGGTGAAGATCACGAATGCCCCTCATGAGTGTCCCTCACGAAATCTGCCCCTCACGAAGTTTGATTACCCCAAAAAATGCACTTTCAAAAAAAAGTGCATTTTCTTCTTGACAAAATATATTGCATACAATATAATTGTGTAAAATATAAAATAACGGGTGTAAAATGAACTAGGCACCGGAATACAAAAGGAGGGAACGATATGACTTATGCAGTGAGATATTATACAAAGACCGGGAACACGAAGAGACTTGCTGAAGCGATAGCAAAGGAGCTTGGCGTGGAAGCCCTGCCTATCAGCGAGCCGGTAAAAGAGAAGGTGGATTACCTTTTTCTCGGGAATTCGTATTATGCGTTCAGCATTGATCCTGAAGTGAGGATATTTGTAGCTTCGCTGGACAAAGAGAAGATTGGAAAGATTGTTAATTTTGGATCTGCGGCAATGTTGAATTCTACCTATAAGAAGGTAAAAAAAGAAGCGGACAAAGTCGGTATAGCCATGGATGAGAAGGAATTTCACTGCAAGGGTGAGTTCAAAGGCATACATAAGGGTAGACCAAATCAAGATGATATAGCAGAGGCGGTTCGGTTTGTGAAGCAGTATAAGTAAAGTGGGTATCAGAAGAAGGAGTTTTATTTATGGATACATGAGTTGATACGGAGCCTTTTGAAGATTAGTAATATTATTATTTACAAATCCTCCGTTGGGTGGTAGTATGTAATTACTATAATCATATTAGGAGGAGAATGATGGAAATGAACAAAAAAATGATCAAGACATTAGGAAAACTCATTGCTGCCATAGCTTTTGCTTTGACTGTCGTGATCATCAGCGGTGCTGTACGTGTACGTGCAGATAGCGGCAAGACAGTTCGTGTATCAAGCGCGAAAGAGCTTAAAGCAGCTATCAAAAATGAGGATGTAGGAACAATAATCTTCAGGACAAACGCTCATTTTAAAGTTACTATTAAGGCAGATAAAGCCGCAAAAGGGAAATCTCTGATAATTGACGCTCAAAATGTTGTTTTCACAAACAAAGCAGTTTTTGCGGATATCAACATCCTTCAGGCTAAGCAGTATATCGAGAGTGTTTCCGGAAACAGTATTTCATTATCTGACTGTTATATACCGGAAGGAATCATCGTGTCAAAGAAAAAGAAGGTGGCGAGCCTGACAATCTTTGAATCCACAGGGAACTTCTTTAGTAATATCACCTTAAGAAAGGGTGCTAAGATAAAAGAGCAGGAGTGGATCTATTCGGGAGCAGAGCTACCGGTAAAAAGCAGTTATAACAAGAGTAAAAGACAGCTGACATTGAAATGCACAAATGACGGCTGCGAATATTCTTATACCGTTAAGTATGATAAGAGCGGACGTATGGTAAGTATAGATTCTGTATCAAACTGGCCGGAAGCTACTTATGATGAAACCTATAAATATGATGCCAACGGTAACATTGTAAAGATTGTCGGACATGGACATATGAGCGGAGAATATACTCATGATTTTACATATTCGGGGGATCTCATGCAGAAGAGCGTCTACAAGGACGAATATAGTTCAGGAGTATACGAGTATTCTTATGATAAAGCCGGGAATCTTACCCATGAGGAATATCGTGGAAAGGGTAGCGTAGATGGAGAAACATCCGATTATAACAGCATAAATGATTATGAGTATGATAAAAACGGAAGACGCACTTATGAAAGATGGGATGATCCTGACTACGGTACTTTCTATGAAACCACATATACTTATGATTCAAAGGGCTTCATGACAGCATCATACAATAATAATTCCGGCAGTGAATCTGTTTACAAATTCAAATATGATAAAGCCGGCAACCTGATCAATACGACATACACTGCTGAAGGCTGTAATGATAGCTATAGTTATACATATGATGAGTTTGGTGTACGTACAGGAGAGAAGGTCAACTGATCGGATACTTCCGGAAATTTATCCCACATCATAGTAAGAAAAGAAATGTACACATAGGTATTAGTGTTGAAAGAACATAGAAAAGCAATCATCTCTTTGGGGATTGGTTGCTTTTTTTCCTTTTAACCTGACAATCTAAGGAATGAGAAACTGTGAACTACTCCTACGCAGATCTTTTGAAATATGATAAATTTTTTTGAGGGTGACCGGAAGTACAATTCTCTGATAAACC
>JAEEKN010000235.1 GCA_016282435.1 Lachnospiraceae bacterium
ATGTATACGCTTCCTTTCGGGACTTCGGTAAGCTCCAGGTTTTTATCCGAATAATAATATTTGTTTATCCTACGGTCAAAAGAACTGATCATAATGATATCAGATGTTACCAATGATTCACCTGTTTTTATGCCTATGGCTTCTACATTGTAGAGCACATCTTCTATTTTTACATCCTTTACATAAGGAAGTTCCTTCGCTACGGCCTCAGCGCTTTTTCCTTTTGCTTCTGCTCTTTCCAATGCCACGAAATCTCCGACTCCCGAGTCCTCAAAGAATCTGTCGATGGAATTCAGTGTACCCGACAGGTTCGTCACACTGGAACAGATGAATGTCACTGACATGATGACGAAGATGAAGATGATCAGGTTCATCGTCTTCTTTCTTTTCAAATCTCTTTTAAGTATTTCAAAAAACATTTTTATCTCCTTGCCTTTCATTTTTTCAACGTTGTGAGGTAAGTATAAAACGGAAATTATTAAACAGTCCTTAAATACTAAAAAAATTTTAGGGAAAAAAAGAGTACTTCCTTCCATTTGGAAAAAAGTACCCTCATTTATTAAATATCTCTTGCTATTAATCCACTCGCTGTCTTACATATAAACGCCTTAATTTACCGGATAGTTCAGCTGAAGTTTTGCGAAAAAGTCCTCCAGGATATAACGGCTGTCCACATTTTTATATATGCGGATCACTGGATTCCCGGGTCTTATGGAAGATGATGTATCTTCATTTATATAAGGAGCAGGCTCATTTACATACTTTCCGCAGTCAGGGTTCAGAGCCAGAGCTATCGCAGGCGAATCTCCCAGTGACCAGCTCTCTCCTTTTGTCCAGCCGGCATTCGGAGACATATTGTAATCTATCATGTTCTCATAGAGATGTTTTCCTATCTCTCCGTATGGGTATACTTTCAGTTTCAGCTCTGCAAGTCCCACAGTTATCGTAGTGTATACATCAGAGGGAACAAGCCACAGGTCCGTTCCGGAGGTGAGTACTTCATTCGCCGCTGTGATATCGTTCCCTGCATTGAATTCCCTGAACGGAGCTTTTACCTCCCCACCACCATGGGTTCCTATCCAGATAACCGTTACTCTGCTCTTTATCTCGGGACATGTCCTAAAAGCCTTAGCCACATTTGTGATGGCTCCCTGACAGAGAATGTATATCTTTTCTTCGGCGAGAGCCTCTTTTATTATAAAATCAATTCCTTCGGAAACCTTAGTCTGTTCCGTGGATTCTTTTCCTTCGGTTCCTGCTTCTGTACTACATCCGCTCAAAGCTCTCTCTTCTCCCATCAGCACCGGAACGCTCATTCCCATGGCATGCAGAATGGTCTCTATCTCTTTATAGCTTTTCTGCACAGAACCTTCTTCATTAAAATGCTCTGCAACTATACCTTTTACTATGAGCTTCGGACTGAGCAACGCCTGTACTATGGCAAACGGATCGTCCGCTTCGCAGGCCGCATCTGTATCTATTATCACTTTGATCTTCTTGTAATCCGGTATTTTTATCATCCTGTAATCCCCCATTTTATCCTTTTAAAAATACGACCAGCTTTGCTCTGTCGCGGATATCAAATTTGTCATAGATGATCGATACGTAATTCTTTACAGTTCCTTCGGAAATATACAGTATCGATGCTATCTGTGAATTGGTACAGCCTTCGGCGATGAGCCGTGCTATCTCTTTCTCGCGGTCCGTAAGCCCAGCCTCCTGCATACGTGTTTCCATGTTTCCTGCTTTTGAGCGGGAATTCTTAGCAGAAGAATCAGTGCCTGATAAATTATCAGCTTTGTCGGGATCTTTAGATTCCTTTCCGAAATCTTCCGGCTCTCGGAATGTTCCCGTGCTCAGCATGCCTGTTAGTTTCTGCAATACTTTGGCGTCCAGTACTCCGACACCCTTTACCGCCTGATTGACAGCTTCTATTATCGCATCTTTTCCTGAGTCCTTCAGTAAATATCCGGATGCTCCGTTTGAGAGTGCAGCGGATATGTTTTTTTCGTCATAAAATGTAGTGAGGACCACCATACGGATCTCCGGATATAGTTCCTTAACTTTTTTTATCAGCTCTATACCGCCCATATCCGGCATGTTCAGGTCTACGAGCATCGCATCTGCTTTTGTTTCTTTTAAAAGCTCCAGTGCTTTTATCCCGTTACCGGCAGTTCCGCAGACCTCAAATCCGCCTTTGACTGTCAGAACTATCTCCAGACTTTCAAGCAACAATGGCTCGTCATCTACCAGAAGTATCTTTATCATATATCTAATCTCCGTTTTACAAGAAGAATGTTTATGTCTTTGGTTTAGTCAAAGTCACCTCGAAAACGCCTTCGGCGTTTCCTCGGTAACAAAACGATGCTCCGCATCTCATTTCAGTCGGGGCTTAAACCCCTCCTGAAACGAAAATATTCCCCCCACTTCGCTACGCTAAGAGGTGGGGGATATCTTCTGTTTTGTTATATAATAGTATAAACCTGATATAATTTTTAGTCAAATGCTTTTGATGAAATATTATCAAGCTTTTCTCCCCG
>JAEEKN010000236.1 GCA_016282435.1 Lachnospiraceae bacterium
ATTCCTCATATGCATCTAGATAAGAGTGAAGAAGGTCCCAAGTCAGGACTTAAGCGTACTACCAAACTGGTAGTGGCGGTAACGTTGCATAATCTTCCGGAAGGAATGGCCGTAGGCATAGTATATGCAGGATGGAAGTATGGAAATAATGAAATAGCTCTGAGCGGAGCACTGGCGCTGGCTCTTGGTATTGCATTACAGAATTTTCCGGAAGGGGCCATAGTATCCATGCCTCTTGTAGCTGAAGGCATGCCTAAGTGGAAAACATTTTTATATGGTACCCTATCCGGTATAGTAGAGCCGATCGGAGCACTGCTTACAATATTTGCTGCCAGTTTCTTTTTACCGGTTCTTCCTTATCTTTTAAGCTTTGCTGCAGGAGCAATGTTTTATGTTGTGGTAGAAGAGCTTATTCCGGAAATGTCCGAGGGCGAACATACAAATATCGGAACAGTTTGCTTTGCGGTAGGATTTGTTATGATGATGGCTCTGGATGTAGGACTTGGCTAAAAAGCATTAATTTGATAATGTATTTGGCAGAAAAATTTTATTTGACATTTAACGGTTAGCGTGGTATAACTGTTCGTAGGTTAGATTACACTAACCATTTATTATACAGGAGAAATTATATCATGGGCAGGACTATGAAGATTTCAAAAGAAGATTATCTTGAGACGATACTTGTTTGTACCAATAAGCTTGGTGCGTGCAGGGTCACGGATATTGCTGCCCATCTCGGTCATTCTAAAGCAAGTGTCAGCGTAGCTCTTTCAAAACTGGAAAATGAAGGGTTGATAATTAAAGATGATTGGAGAATACTCCTGTCTGACTCGGGAAAGATATCCGCCGAAAAAATACTTGAACGGCACATGTTCTTTATTAAGTGGTTTGAGCACATCGGTATAGATAAGGAAACGGCTAAAGAAGATGCCTGCCTTATAGAGCATGCCATATCTGATACGACCTTTGAAAAGATAAAATCTCATTTAAGTATGTTGGATAAGGACATCTAATTTTTTTTAACATGGTGTTAGTCATGACTAACAAAAGTTAGTTTTTTGATGATAAGCACTTGATGCTATACTATATGTAAACCCAATTTTATTAGGCGGATTGCCATAAGATATGATTATAGAATGGTAGATAGTTATTAGCACAAGGAGGTTTTCATATGAACTGGAAAAAATTATGTACATTTGCAGGGGGTGTCCTTTTCGGAACAGCAGGCGTTGCCATTCTCTCTAGCAAGGACGCAAAAACAGTGTATACACATTGCACTGCAGCGGTTCTTCGTGGTAAGGACAGTGTAATGAAGACTGCAGCTACAATTAAAGAAAACTGTGGTGATATCCATGAGGATGCCGTAGATATCAATGAGAAGCGTTATGATAAGAAGAGAAAACAGGAATACGAAAAGGCTAAGGCTATAATCGAGAGCTACGAAGAACAGGAAGCGTGAATTCTATGAAATGCGTAGTATTACATGAATCAAGTAAGAAAATAAGGATAAGGATACCATATCCTTATATGTCCATGCACAGAGCGGACCTCGTGGAATACTATATCCGTAACATCGATGTTGTAAAAGAAGTTTCTGTAGATGAAAGAACCGGCAATGCAGTAGTAACATTTCTTAATTCCTCCGAAAAGGATAGGGACAGTTTGTTTTCTGCACTGTCGGTTTTTGATCCTTCAGATGAAAGGATCAAGGCACTGGTACCGGAAAACACCGGTCGGGAAATGAACCGAAAATACGAGGAAAAACTGTTTTTCTCCGTTACCGGAATGTTCATGAGAAAAATCTTCCTGCCTACACCACTGGCAATAGTCAGGAGTATAGCCAAGAGTATACCATATATAGTTAAGGGATTATTTGCCCTTAAAAATGGTAAGCTGCAGGTTGAAACTCTTGATGGTGTGGCCATAGCGACCTCAATTATCAGGAGAGATTTTGAGACTGCTTCTTCTATTATGTTCCTGCTCAATATCGGTGAGACACTCGAAGAATGGACACGTAAAAAATCAATTAATGACCTTGTACGATCTATGTCACTGAACATTGATAAAGTTTGGCTCAGAAACGACGGTAAAGAAATACAGGTTGGCGTAAACCAGGTACTTGCAGGTGATCATATTATAGTCAGAAATTCCGAGATTATACCTCTCGACGGTAAAGTTATCGAGGGGGAGATGACAGTAAATCAGTCCATTATGACCGGTGAGTCCGAGCCTGTGGTAAAGAGTCCGGGTGGTTATGTATATGCAGGTACTGTTGTAGAAGAGGGCGAATGCATAATCGAAGTAACAAAGACAGCCGGAAGTGGTAAGTTCGACCAGATAGTCAAAATGATTGAAGAGTCAGAAAAATTAAAATCGGATACAGAAGCTAAAGCATACAGACTGGCTGATAAACTGGTTCCTTACAGTCTTTTGGGTGCAGGTATCACATATCTGATAACAAGGAATGCAACTAAGGCTCTTTCTTTTCTGATGGTTGATTATTCGTGTGCCATGAAGCTGTCAATGCCACTGGCGGTGCTTTCTGCCATTAAAGAATGCAGGGAACACAGGATATCCGTAAAGGGCGGCAAATTTATGGAAGCCATGGCTGAGGCTGACACTCTGGTATTTGATAAAACAGGAACACTTACACTTGCTACACCTACACTTATGGATGTGGTAAGCTTTGAGGGACGCGATCCGGATGAGATGCTACGAATAGCCGCATGTCTTGAAGAACATTATCCTCATTCCGTAGCCAATGCCATAGTAAAAGGGGCTAAAGATAAGGGACTTGATCATGATGAACTTCACTCCAAGGTAGAATATATCGTAGCACACGGCATAAGC
>JAEEKN010000237.1 GCA_016282435.1 Lachnospiraceae bacterium
CCTTGAGCCCATCATCGAGAAGACAATCGGTGCTACAGCTCTTAAGGGCATCATGACATTTGGTGATACATGGAACAACCCCGGTGTTGCTTCATCAGTTGATTTACTTCAGAGCATGATCACAAAGGGTTACTTCGATCCCGATGGTATCGCTCTTGGTAACGAAGAAGTTAAGCAGAACTTCATGGCTGGAAAGTATGCATTCTATCAGAACGGTTCTTGGAACTGTGGTGATTTCTCAAATGCAGACAACGTTAAGTTCACAGTTAAGGCTGGTGAGTTCCCTGTAGTTGATGCAGCAAACGGCAAGCTTGGTATGCTTATCGGTGGACCTTCAGATACTATCGCAGTTTCAGAGGGTGCTAATGCAGAAGCAGCTGCTGAGTACGCAGTTGAATTTGGTAGACTTATCTGCCACTATGGTTACCTTGAGGGTAGCGGACTTCCTGCTTGGAAGGTATGGGGCGATACAAGCTCAGTTAAGCCTTTAGTTCAGGACGTTGCAGCTATCTGTGCAAACGCTGTTGATTACGTTCTTTTCGGTGACAACGCTATGCCTGCTGACAAGGCTACTATCTACCTTGAGTATGTTCAGGGTGTATACGGCGGAACTACTAATGGTCAGGCATTTATCGATGGCTTAAAGAATGACATCGGCTGATGACTAAACGACAATAAGTATTATTGTATGATTACAATGGTCTTCCCGGCAACTCCTTTTGGGGGGAGCCGGAAAGACCTTTTATAATGACTGGGAAGGTATCCGTATGAAACATAAACAAAAATATCTTACAATATTTCTGTTCCTTCTTCCTGCACTGATTTTGTTTGTTGGCTTGCTTATTGCACCAATTATTATGTCAATCTATTATAGTTTGTTTGACTGGAATGGATTAAAGCCATTAAATCCGGGAGAAGATTTTGTTGGATTAAAAAATTACGTAACACTATTTGGCAATAGAATACAATTTGGAAATGCTTTAAAGAATGCATTTATTCTGGCAGGTCTTTCTGTATTCCTGCAGCTTCCTTTTTCTTTGGCTCTGGCACTTGCACTTGGAAAGAAGATAAAAGGAGAGAGAGCATTCCTTTCAATATATTTCCTTCCTGTTCTGATTTCAACCGTTGTTATCGGTCAGTTATGGCTGAAAATCTATAATCCTCAGTACGGTATTTTGAATACAGTACTCCGTGCATTAGGATATGACGGTGAAAATATCAGATGGCTCGGAGATCAGGGCACCGCTCTTGGTGCAGTATTTATACCGACGTTGTGGCAATATGTAGGATATCATATGTTGTTGTTATACGCCGGTGTAAAGGGTGTATCTCCCGAACTTAGAGAAGCAGCAAAACTTGATGGTTGTACTGACTGGCAGGTTAACAGACATGTAGTAATACCTACAATAAAGCCGATCATCAAGGTAAGCGTTATATTTGCAGTTACCGGATCACTTAAATCATTCGATCTGATATATGTCCTGACAAACGGTGGACCTATGAAGGCGACTGAAGTTCCAAGTATTATCATGATCAATCAGCTGTTTAAGGCAAATCAGTATGGTATAGGTAGTGCGATTGCAGTTCTGCTGATCATATTGTGTTTCTTCTTTGCTATTCTTATAGGATTTGTATTTAAGGAGAGGGATATATATGGGAAAAAATAATCAAGCCGAAGAAAAAGATGCTATAAAACTTGATACTTCGAAGTACCATGTAAGAAAGACAAATAAAAGTCTTCGTGTATTGGTATTCGTTGGATTGATCCTTTGGGCATTTATTAATCTTTTTCCTATTTACTGGATGTTTACGTTTTCACTGAAGACAAATGATGAAATATTCGGTGAGAATGTAGCAGGACTTCCGAATGAATGGAAATGGGAAAATTATGAAACTGCTTTCTGGGGAAAAGGAGGCAGAGATTTAAAAGCTGCCGGAAATATTGATGGTACAGAAGCTAGTACAGGATTCCAGCTTCCAAAGATTATCAGACAGTTTATCAACAGTGTTATTATTACAGTTACTACTATATTGATATCTATTTTCGCAGCTATGATGGCAACTTTTGCCATGTCAAGAATTAAATGGAAGTTGAGTAAGCTAACGTATTCGATGTTTATGCTAGGACTAACGATTCCTATACATGCATCATTGCTTCCGGTATATAAGACAATATCAAGCCTTGGACTGATAAATACTTATACATCGCTGATACTTCCTTACTCGGCCTTTTCACTTGCGATGTCGATACTGATATGTTCAGGATTTATGGAGGATATTCCTAAGGAGCTTGATGAAGCTGCTTTTATTGACGGCGCAGGTCTTTGGAAGACTTTTATAAGAGTAATTGTTCCGCTGATGAAGCCTGCACTTGCAACAATCGGAATATATACATTCCTTCAGTGCTGGAACGAGCTGATGTTTGCTAACCAGTTCATTTCATCCGGTGATAAGATGACACTTCCTGTAGGTGTTCAGCAGCTCTCGGGACAGTATCTGACAGAGTGGGGACCTATCGGTGCAGCTCTTGTTATAGCAACATTCCCTACGCTTCTTGTTTATATCTTCTTTAGCAAGCGTATTCAGGACAGCTTCATTGCAGGAGCGGTTAAAGGTTGATTTGTTATTTAATCTTAAGGAGTTCCGAGAGGGACTCCTTTTTTTTTGTGCGACTGTGGTTCTGGGGTTAAAGTCCATGCTTGTCCGGTCATGACAGCGGCTCCGGTTCTAAAACCCGTTTTCGCGTCGCAGGATATGCCTGCCGTCCACTTCCTCATCCTCTCTTCGGACGCTTGCAATCGTGTGCCCGCTTGATACCGGGCACACTTGTGCTACGCTCAAAAATCGGTTTGGATAACCGATTTTTGCCTCGTTCGGATGGGCTGTGTACGGTGGCATATCTTCTGCTAGCTTTATGGTTTTATCTCCGGAGCCGCTGGCATGACCTTCGAAAAGTATATAGCTATTTTAGTTTTTTGGTAGCATGACCACATTTCTAAAATAGAAACGGATTCATTTGTCATTTGTCAGTTGTCCTCCATAATTAATAGGACGTACTGCAGATTTGAGAATGCCGATAATCATGGGACAAATATTATTTTTAAAAAATATGTTGACATATTAGAACATATGTGTTATATAATAATTGTTCACAGATATTATTTACGAAATAATATCAACAAATTAATATTTCAAAAGCATTATTGACTTGTCCGACTTAACCGGAAAAAGGCGGACAAACTACCACAGGTACTACCTGTAGAAAGGAACGGTGCACATTATGGCAAAAAAGACAACTAACAACGAGGAAACAAAAAGACCTATCACGGTTGAGGATCATCGTGAGCAAAGCGCACGTCATGCAAGAA
>JAEEKN010000238.1 GCA_016282435.1 Lachnospiraceae bacterium
ATTGATTATTTCAAATCTAGGAGGATTGGAAAAATGAAAAAATTTGTTGCTTTATTGTTATGTCTTACTTGTGCATTCTCGCTTGCAGCCTGCTCATCGGGCGACAAGAAGGATGACAAGGATAATCTTGACAAACAGGTCGATGAGGCTGTTGATGCCTTGAAGGATTTTATCAAGGAACAGACCGATATTGCCGAAGCAAACAAAGAAAATGAAGTAGAGAAGCCTGTAGATCCCAAGACTGTTGATTTCTCAAAGATTGATACAGAACTTAAGTATGAAGACGGTGCAAATATGCCCCAGTTCATGAACGATATGCAGGCAGGAAAGTATGACAACAAGGTCATCAAGGTTACAGGTCTTATGAGCACCAGCATGATGGACAAGACTACCAACAACGTTATGCAGTATGTAAGTGAGGGTGCAAAGCAGGGATTCTCATGGAGAATCATCGATGCAAACGAATCTACCGAATATCCTGCAGACGGAACAAAGATCGAGCTTGTAGGCGTTATGATCGCTGAATACAATGAGGCATGGGGAATGTACGGACATTATCTCTATGTATTACCTGAGAACGTTAAAGATCTCGGATATCCTGAGAACTAAAACAAAAATGTGGGACGGCAAGCCGTCCCAATTTTTTTTAATTTGAAAAAATTATGGAACCTGTTATAATTAACATCGTCTAATGTACAGAAGCCGATAAGAAAGGGCTTAAAACAAAAGAACCGGAGGTTATTATGAAGAAAAAAATAATAAGTTTAGTATTAGCGCTGGTACTTATAGCGGGTATTTTTTCCGTAGCAGGACGTGACACGACAGTATCCGCAAAGTACAAGGATGGCTCGGAGATTACCGGAAAAGCCATGAAGATATCAAAGAAGACAAATTATACCACGGATCAGATGATAAGCAGCTATAACAGTTATGCGGTTCGTGCATTACGTGAAGCTATAGCTGATGAGAAGAAGGGTAAAAATGTCATGATATCACCCGCATCTCTTATGTTTGCACTGGATATGTGCGCTATGGGAGCAAAGGGAAAGACATATTCACAGATCGCAAATCTTTTTGCAAAAGGTGCTACCAAAAAGGATCTTTTGAATTTTGCTACCGACTATCGCAAAGCATTGGAATCAAGCGGTCTTGTCAGCATAGCAAATTCATTATGGATCAACAAAGACAACATGGACCTTAATAATGTAAAGGTCAGCGAAAAGTATCTTAACCTGCTTCGTAAGTATTTTACTGCAGCTACATCTTCGTTATCTTTTGATGATGAAGCAAAGAAGATGATCAATGACTGGATCTCAAAACATACAAACGGTATGATTAAAGAAGGTGTGGATGACCTCTCAAAAGATTCTTTGATGATGATCATAAACGCTATCGCATTTGAAGGCAAGTGGAAAGAGGAATATGAGGATTATCAGGTAAACGAGAACGGAAAGTTCACAAACTCTGAGGGAAAAGAAGAAACTGCAAAGATGCTTTCATCAGAGGAAGAGTGGTATCTTACTTCTGATACAGCAAAGGGATTCTTAAAGTATTACGAAGGCGATAAGTACGCATTCATGGCTATGCTTCCCGATGATACTTCCATATCAATTAATGATTATGTAGCGAGTCTTTCGGATGATGCATTTGAGAAGTTCTATGAGAGCAGAAAAAATACCGCAGTAGATACAAAAACACCTGCATTCTCGTTTGATTATAATATCGAAATGAATGACATGTTAAAGAGAATGGGTATGACTAGAGCTTTCAAGGGTAATGCAAACTTCCACAAGATGCTCGATGCCAAGACCATAACACCTGACACAGCTCTCTATATAGGATCTGTTATTCAGAAAACTCATATCGAGCTTGATGAAAAGGGAACCAAGGCTGCCGCAGTTACCATTATCGACATGAAGTGCACCACTACAGCATATGAGCCTGAGAGAGTTAAGCCCCAGGTTATCCTTGACAGACCTTTCGTATTCGCTATCATGGACACTGAGACAGGAACACCCGTATTTGCAGGAATCCTTAACACCGTAAATCCCTGATACGATAAACCCTTGATTGGGTATTATTTACCGATATACATAACAATTCTTTATCAGGTATATGTTGCAAATATTGGTTACACGGCATCGGTTTCTACACCGAATTATCCGTCAACCGATATAATATAAATTTTTTATACATAGGAAAATAGCTAGTAAGAAAGAGATGGAGTACCTAGTAAGCTCCATCTCTTTTCCATTTTATGTAAATAAATGCTAAACTTGAAACTTGATTCCGGTCCAGTCGATTGTGTGCTTATTACGCCTTGATTTCACAGGAAAAACAAGTTGAATATTCGCGGTAATTATGGTAGAATAATATTATATATACATAGATGAATACACATTTTTGCTTTCATCTTGAGGGAAAGGAGGCGTCTATATGATCTACGGTGTAGGAACAGAACGTTTCGATGCTTACCGTATGGCAAAGAATACGGTATCACCATATTCGGTGACAAACGAGCAGGAAGCCAGAGAAGCCGGACTCAGTGAATCTGAGATAAAGGGCTTGAAGACGACAGGGCGTATAGAGTGCAGCACCAGTGCAAGACGTAAGTAC
>JAEEKN010000239.1 GCA_016282435.1 Lachnospiraceae bacterium
TCAGCAGACAAAGTTTTTCTTTTTGGTTTTCCGTTGGTAGTTACGGAGATAAGCCACTGGGGACAGGATGGAAAGGGATTGATCCATAAAAGAGAATTCCCTGATGTAAAAGACCAGACCATAGTAAAAATGAATAATGATACATTGTATTCTGCAGTCAGTACACAGCTCCATAATACACCGTATATCGCACATGTTCCGGATTTAAAAGACAGATATTATCTGTTCCCTATACTTGACGCATACACGAACGTGGTAGAATCGATAGGTACCAGAACACCTGAAAAGAGTGCAGGGGATTACATCCTGCTCCTTGAAGGAAGTGAGATACCCAAAGGTTATGAATCATACAGACCTTTATATTTTAAGAATTCGCTGAATTCCATACTTCTCCGTATAGAAACCAGAGGAAAATCGGATTATAAGTATGTAAACAGCCTGCAAGACCGGTTTGTAGTAAAACCTTTATATCCCGAAAAACTAGACCCCGTACCACAATATGTCGGTCCGGTAAAGGATTATGTTGTGAAACTGGGCGCTGAAAGATTTTATTCGATACTTGCTTCGGCTGCTTTACATAATCCCATATATGACAAGGAGGTCTTAAAAGATTTTATAAATATCGGATTTAATCCCGAAAACGGTACATTTAATTATCATGCGCGCACATATGAGGAAAAGAACGATCTCGAAGCTTCTGTAGCCGAAGGATTGGAAAATCTTAAGAACAGTCATTATCAGGGGAATCTGAAGTATTATGTGGAAAACGGATGGTTTACTGCAACAGCAGGTGTCGGAGTATACGGAGATGACTATATCACGAGAGCTTCGGTGGCACTGAGTGGCTGGGGTGCAAATATACCCGAAGACAGTGTATATTCTTCTACGTTGACGGATTCAAAAGGAAATAAACTCGACAGTTCAAAGAGTTATAGATTCCGGTTTGATAAAGATGGTTTCCCGCATGCTTCTCACTTCTGGTCACTCACATTATACGGAGAGCCCAGCTTTTATCTCGTGGATAATGAAATAAACAGGTATGTGATAAACACATATGATGTAAATGACGGTATAGTCGAAAAAAACGAAGACGGATCACTCGATATTTATATATCAAGAGAAAAACCGGGAAATTCTCACCGTGCAAAGAACTGGTTACCTGCACCGAAGGATGAGGACCACTTCAGTCTCGTCATTAGGAATTATACACCGGATGCATTTACGCTTGAAGGTAAATGGGTACCGCCTGTTGTTGAAGAACTATAATTAAATTGAAGAAATCCTCCACCTCTTCGTTTAATGAAGGTGGGGGATATTTTCGTTTAGTTACCGAGAAAAGATGAAGTGTTATAAATATAATTAATAATGATATATAAATCCTGTGTATTTTACAACGTTATAATTACGTAGTATTATCATGACATCAAAAAAAACAAAACAGAAACAATTAAAAAAAGAGGAGAAAAACATTATGAAAGCAATCGGAAAAATCAAAAAGTATCTAAGTTTATCAATCATCGCTACATTCCTAGTATTATCACTTGCAGGATGCGGAAATAGCGATCCAAAATCAGGAGGATCGTCTTCAAACAATACCACATCATCTGATAGCGGAAAAGAACTTCGTACAATCCACGTAGGATACATGACCGGACAGCCAGATCAGTACGCAGGTTATATCGGAACAAAACAGGGTATCTTTGAAAAATACGGCATTAAAATTGAAAGCAGTGAATATGCCGCAGGAATCAATACTGTAGATGCTATAGCAACAGGAACTGCAGATATCGGACTTCTTGCAGATTTTGCAGCAGTAAACCGTATAGGTAACACTCTTGATGCAACCAACCTTGTAATATTTTCAGAACTAGCACTTGTAGAGGCAAATAACGGAGGTCTTTATGTGGCTCCTGAGTTTGCCAACGATCTTAAATCTCTTGACGGAAGCAAGGGTTGGATTACTCAGATTGGTACCGTTTCAGAGTATTATAACTGGCAGTCACAGACTTATATAGGAATCGACCCTGATAAACAGAATATTGTTCAGACTGATTCAAATCAGACTTCTCTTGCACTTGCACAGCAAGGTAATGCTTCTGCTGCTATAGCTACAGGAGCTAACGGAAGACGATTTGAAGAGCAGGGTTGGGTTTTAGCGGTTTCTAATAAGGATCTGGGAATCAAGACAGGAACATATCTTGTAACAACCAGAGAATTCCTGGAAACAAACAATGACCTTGTAGCGGATTATATTAGAGCACTTGATGAGAGTATCAAATATATCAGCGCCAATAAAGATGCATCTGCTGTTGAACTGGAAGCAAAGTTCGGTGTTTTGAAGGATGATTTTATCATCAGCTGGGATTCATATAACTTTGAAGTAGGATTTACAGAAGAAGGTGCTACACATCTTGAACAGGTAGGAAAGTGGGCATTTGAACACGGAAAATACAGCAAGGAATATGATATCCGCAAATTTATAGATACATCTGCCGCTGAGAAAGCAGTTCCCAATCAGGTAACATACAATAAATAAAATGCAATAAAGTCTGAAGAAGACTATAAATGGGAGGAAAAGTATTATGAGTGTTGGTAGCCCGGAGATTAAAGCTGCATCAGAATATACTAAGAGAAAAAACAGAATTCTGGCCGAAAGACTGGGAATAGACGGTGAAAATACCGTAAACAGTGAACTGGAGCTGGCAAACAAAGACTGTATTTTACCTCTAAAAGATTATAAAGTCGTTTCAGATGACGGGAGAGTGATATTTGATAATTCTGAGTATTCGTTCTTTGAACAGAAGAAAGCTCCAGATACTGTCAATCCGAGTTTATGGATAAACGGAAAATCAAATTATGCCGCAGGCGTATTTGAAGTACTGAAAGATAAAATATATCAGGTACGAGGACTTGATTGTGCGAATTTTACTATTGTCAGAAGTAAAACTGGTTGGATAGTCCTTGACACTACTACATTTGCCGAAGTGGCAGCAGATTCGTTGAAACTATTAGAAAAAGCATTGGGAGAGCCTGTAAAAGAAAAAATCAGAGCAATAATTGTCAGTCATTCACATGCAGATCATTTCGGAGGGCTGGCAGGAACGGTGGATGAAGCAAAAGTCGGGAAAATATCTGAAGGAAAAATACCAATAATAGTTCCTGCAGGCTTTGATGAAGAGACTGTAAAGGAAAACGTATTTGCCGGGTTTGCCATGGGAGTTCGTGCAAGGTACCAGTTTGGCGGTGGTATACCTGCCGGAGTTACCGGAAAGGTATCCGTAGGGCTTGGAACACCGGGAGGAAGGGGAACGTTATCTTATATCCGGCCCACTGAATTTATTAGTGAAGATACGGTATTAAATATTGATGGGCTCGATGTGGAATTCCAACTGACACCGGGCACGGAAGCCCCTGCAGAAATGAATAATTATTTCCCTGAATACAGGGCTTTCTGGGCTGCGGAGAATTGTTCCGGAACTTTGCATAACGTATATCCCATACGTGGCGCACAACTTCGTGATGCTGCGGCATGGTGGAGATTTACGGAAATAGCACTGGAAAAATACGGGGTTATTTCGGATGTGGTATTTCAGGCTCATAATCATCATCACAGGAATACTCCTGAAAATCCTACGGCAGTGACCGATTATCTCAGAAACAACGCTGCAATTTATAAGATAATCCATGACAATACACTCTTGTATGCAAATATCGGCAAAACAGCAAAACAGGCTGCCAAACTTGTAAAAATTCCGTATAAGCTACAGAAAGCATGGTATATCAGACCTTATTACGGTTCCGTGGAGATAAATTCGCGTGCAGTATATACCAAATACCTTGGATTCTGGAACGGGGATCCGAATGAGATAAATCCGTTGACAGAAGAGGAGGAAGCAAAGCTGTTCTTAAGATATGCAGGTTCCGCCGAAAATGTGTTGAAACTCGCAAAGGAAGACTTTGAAAACGGCAGGTATGAGGAGGCTGCAAAAGCAGCCGGGTATGTAGTATTTGCTGAACCGGATAATTTGGAAGCGAGGTACCTTCAGGCAGATGCATTTGAACAACTTGGTTATAGTTCGGAATCCAGTGTTTGGAGAAATGCATACTTAAGCGGTGCCGGTGATCTGAGAAAACTGAGTACCGATGAGCGTAAAAGGAATAATGTTGCAAGAGGCTCGCTTGTAGAAAAGCTGACACCCCGCATGCTGCTTGATTATCTCGGAATAATAACCGACAGTACCAAGTTGTCGGAAGAAAACAGAAAGTTTCGTCTTGTTACGGTAGATCCTTTAACAGCGGGAAATACAGATTATAAGGGAAAAAAGGTCAGAAAAACAACAGAATTTTCTGTTCACATATATTATGGAAGTTTATTGTATTACGAAGGTCATACTGATGAAATATTAAAAACAGTGGTCGTACCGGAAAAGGCCCTTCCTCTGATCGTTGATACCGGCAGCAATGCGTTTTTAGATGCTGCAGAAACTGATATTCCGGAAGTAATCGATATTATAAGGAATGCAATTGTTGATGTGGTCAGAAAAGCGGAATTTCCGATGATTGAACCCAATAAGGTAGTGTTATAATGAAATGTGATGAGGATTGAAATCCTGATTGATATGCACCCTCTTTATCGGACTAGCCGGTAAGGAGGGCATTTTTATGTGTTGAGTTGATGAAAGTGTTACATGGTTACTCATGTCGTGTTATAAAACAAATTTATAACACGGTATCAATCCCATGTATTTTACAAGTCCAGATCTATATTGTATTATCTTGACATAAAGAAAAGCAAACAGAAAAACAACGGAAGGAGATGATGCCATGTATATCGAATTAAAAAATATAAACAAGACATTTGGAAGTGTTAAGGCATCTGATAACGTAAGCTTCGGAATAGAAAAAGGGAAACTGATAGGCCTGTTAGGACCTTCCGGAAGCGGAAAGACCACAATACTTCGAATGTTGGCAGGACTCGAAAAACAGGATTCAGGAGATATATTTATAGACGGGAAAAACGTAAATGAGTTAAGCCCGGATAAAAGAGGAATAGGATTTGTTTTTCAGAATTACGCATTATTCCCTTATCTTACGGTATATGACAATATCGCATACGGACTTAAAATTAAGAAAAAGGATAAAGAGTATATAAAGGCAAGGGTCAAGGAACTTTTGGAACTTGTAGGTCTTCCGGGAGTTGAAAAAAGATATCCCGATCAGTTGTCAGGTGGTCAGAGGCAGCGTATAGCCCTGGCAAGAGCGTTGGCTCCAAATCCTGAACTCCTACTTCTCGATGAACCTTTCGCAGCGATAGACGCTAAAGTAAGAAAAGAACTTAGAACCTGGCTTCGCGAAACAATCGATAAGATAGGGATTACAAGTATTTTCGTAACTCACGATCAGGATGAAGCTATAGAAGTAACCGATGAGATCGTTATAACGAATAACGGAAGAGTAGAGCAGGTCGGAAGTCCTTCTGAAATATATCTGAATCCTTCCACACCTTTCGTGGCACGGTTCATAGGTCAAAGCGAAGTTATAGAGCATTACAGCAAACTCAAGGGCTTCGAACATGTAAAAGGAAAACATAATGCTGTAGTCAGACCTGAATTTGTTGAGATACACAAGTTTACGGATGATAAACACCATGATTTTGAAAGTTCGATGGAAGACGGTGTGGTAACAGGAATATATTTCAGAGGTTCGGCATATGAGGTTCATGCGGATATAGGCGGAACGAACATCATAGGAAGAATACCTCTTACAGGAACTAAGATAGAAAAAGGTGATAATGTAAAAGTTCTGATAAAACAGATTTATGCTTTTGATGAAACGGGTACGGAGATCCTGACAAACAAGGGTCTCGACAGCGAAGAACTATACTATATTTAAGGAGGCCGGAGATATGGAAAAGAAACATCAAAAAGACAGTATAGCCGTGAAGATTCTGAAATCCGGCATTATATCCTGGATAATTATCATACTGGCATGGGGGTTGGGTTCATTAAATTATGATGAGTATTTCCTCCCGAGCCCTGCAGAAACAGCTACGAGCATGGGGACGCTTTTTGAAAGCGGAAGGCTCCAGGCGGATATACTCGCAAGTATAGGAAGAGTGATCAGGGGATGGCTGCTGGCAGTGCTTGCAGGAGTTCCGCTGGGACTTGTCGTAGGTAGTTTCAAGGCAGTAAGATGGCTCGTAGAACCAATTTTAAGCTTTTTCAGATTTGTTCCCGCTATAGCGCTTACCACACTGTTTCTCATGTGGTTCGGAGTCGGGGATAAATCAAAGATAGCACTTATCATTTATGCATCATTTTTCCCGATATTTGTAAATACTATCGCGGGAGTTGCATCCACGGATGAGTCACTGATAGAGGCTGCCTCCTGTATGGGTGCCAAAAAGATAAAGATATTCTTTACCGTTATGGTTCCCTCAGCGGTATCAAACGTATATACCGGTATAAGACTGGGACTCAGTTCCTCAATCATCTGTATCATAGCGGCAGAGATGCTTGTCGGAAGTGACGGACTCGGATATCTTATCAACAGTTCAAAATTATATTATAAAACAAGCTGGGCATTTGCAGGAATCGTATCGCTGGCTGTTATCGGTTTCCTGGCAGACAGGCTCTTACAGCTCATAGGTAAAAAAGCACTTAAGCACTTTGGTGTGAAATAAAAAAAATATTATATATTACGGAGGAAAAGATTATGGGATACCCTACAGTGTTCCCGACAGGGACAATCATTTATAACAAAGAAAAAGCATGGAGCGGATATACTATTTATCCTTCTGCAAAAGGAGCATTACTTATTGACATGAACGGACGCGAGGTTCAGCTTTGGGCAGGACTGGGCGGATTCCCGAATAAAATACTTCCGGGAGGATATGTTCTCGGAAATACAGGTACACGTCCGGGCAAAAAGGCATATCAGGATCAGCTGGATCTGGTTCAGGTGGACTGGGACGGCAAGATAGTATGGAAGTTCGACCATACCGAATATATAGAGGACGAAGGTTATGAACCTAAGTGGATAGCACGTCAGCATCACGATTTCCAGCGTGAGGGTTCAACAGTAGGATATTATTATCCCGGAGGAGAGCCCAAGACTGACAGCGGAAATACTCTGATCCTTACGCATGAGAATGTTCATAATCCTGAAATATCGGATAAACTTCTGATAGATGACAAGATCATCGAGGTTGACTGGGAAGGAAATATCATCTGGAGTTGGAAGGCCAGCGATCATTTTGATGAACTGGGATTTGATGAGGCTGCAAAGAATACGCTGTACCGTAATCCGGGAATACATGAAGGCGCCGGTGGAGACTGGATGCATATAAACAATTTCTCCACACTCGGAGAGAACAAATGGTTTGATGCGGGAGACACCAGATTCCATCCGGACAATATCATATTCGATGCACGTAACACAAATATTCTGGGAATCATCGAGAAGGCTACAGGAAAAATAGTATGGAGGCTGGGACCTGATTTTAACGAGTCCGAGGCTACCAGAAAGCTTGGCTGGATCATAGGCCAGCATCACCTTCATATGATACCTAAGGGACTTCCTGGTGAGGGAGATCTTCTGGTGTTTGATAACGGCGGAGAGGCAGGATACGGAGTTCCCAATCCGGCTTCACCCAACGGAGTATTTAATGCACACAGGGATTATTCGAGAGTACTTCAGTTTAATCCGGTGACTCTGGAAGTTACATGGCAATATACACCATTGGAAGCAGGCTTCTTCCTGTTTTCGGATGCATCAAAGTTCTACAGCCCTTATATAAGCTCGGCACAGAGGCTTCCGAACGGAAATACACTGATCACCGAGGGCTCTGACGGCCGTCTTATAGAGGTAACACCTGAGCACGAGATAGTATGGGAATTTATAAATCCTTATTTTAAGTCCGTGTTTGGCGGAAAATTCTCAAATAACATGGTATATCGTGCATATCGTGTTCCTTATGAGTGGATACCTCAGCTGGAGAAACCCGAAGAGATAGATGTGAAGCCCATAGATGTGGAAACATTCCGTGTACCGGGTTCACTGGTTGGAAAAGGACTTGGAAAAGTAACTGTAACAGAGGGTGTAGATCCTACACGCAGAGTTTCTACCGGCAGCAGTGCCAGCGAGGAAGAGAGAGTCGATTCCTGCGTGGTTTCAGTAAAAAAGAGTGATGTTATAAAAGAAAAATAAAATATTTTGATATTACCTATTGACATAGTAGGTTAATAGTGTTATACTCCTTTTCGTGACATACAGTAAATGTATTCACAGAAAAGGAGTTTTTTTATGATTTATGCGGATAATGCAGCTACAACGAAAATGAGCGATAAAGCGGTGGAGAAGATGATTTCGGTGGCAAATGAGACATTTGGAAATCCTTCGAGCCTTTATACTTTTGGACAGAAAGCCAAGGAAGCTTTAGAGGAAGCGAGAGCAGATGTGGCAAAAATAATCGGGGCCGATCCCAAAGAGATACTTTTTACATCCGGCGGAAGTGAAGCTGATAATCAGGCTATCATTTCGGCGGCAGAACTGGGAAAGAAGAACGGAAAGACACATATAATATCTACGGCATTTGAACATCATGCGGTTCTTCATACACTTAAAAAACTTGAAAAAGAAGGTTTTGAGATCACCCTTCTCGATGTACATGAGAACGGGCTCGTCACCCCTCAGGAAGTGGAAGCAGCCATAAAAGATAACACTTGTCTAGTAACAGTGATGTTTGCAAACAACGAGATTGGAACCATACAGCCCATCCGCGAGATAGGAGCGGTATGCAGGAAGAAGAATGTTCTGTTCCATACAGATGCGGTCCAGGCTATAGGACATCTTCCGATAAATGTAGTGGATGACAATATTGATATGTTATCTGCTTCGGGACATAAGTTCCATGGTCCCAAAGGCGTCGGTTTCCTGTATTTCAAAAAAGGCATACGCTTAACGAATCTCATAGAGGGCGGAGCACAGGAAAAAGGAAAGCGTGCGGGAACGGAAAACGTTCCCGGAATAGCAGCGATGGCTGAAGCATTAAAAGAAGCGGCAGCAAAGATTCCTGAGGTTACGGCTAAACTCACAGAAAAAAGAGATAAGCTGATAAAAGGGTTAAAGGAAATAGAACACTCGGCACTTAACGGAGATGCGGTAAAAAGACTTCCGAGCAACGTAAATTTCTGTTTTGAAGGAATAGAGGGAGAATCACTTCTTCTGCTGCTTGATGATAAAGGAATAGCAGCTTCGTCAGGAAGTGCATGTACTTCGGGTTCGCTCGATCCGAGCCACGTGTTGCTCGCTATAGGAAGAGTGCATGATGTAGCTCACGGATCTTTGAGACTTAGCATTGGAGAAGATATTACGGATGATGAAGTAGATTACATAATTAACTCTGTGAAAGAAGTGGTAACATACTTGAGAGGTTTCTCACCGGTATGGAGGGACCTCGTAGCAGGGAAATCAAAGTTTATATTACCATAAAAAAGAAATTGGAGGAGAAAAAAATGGCTTTATACAGTGAAAAAGTAATGGATCATTTCCGTAACCCGAGGAATGTGGGTGTAATAGAAGATGCAAACGGAATAGGAGAAGTTGGAAATGCAAAGTGTGGTGACATCATGAAGATGTACCTCAAAATAGAAGATGATATCATAAAGGATGTAAAGTTTGAGACCTTCGGATGCGGTAGTGCCATAGCATCGAGTTCTATGGCTACCGAGATGATAAAGGGAAAACCTGTATCAGATGCTATGCAGCTCACAAACAAGGCTGTGGCAGAAGCACTTGACGGGCTTCCGGACTACAAGATGCACTGTTCCGTACTTGCGGAAGAGGCTATCAAGTCAGCGCTTGAAGACTACGAAAAGAGAAAAAATTAAAAAAAGTATTGACAAACCTTGATTATATGATTATAATCATTAAAAATTCAATACAGTAAACCGATGAAGCGGAAGAAAAAGTATTTTATCGCCAGGAAAGCAGAGCTTTTTCAGCGAGTCCGGGACAGTGAGAGCCGGATGGTATGAGGAATACGTGAAGATATCTTCTTATATGGTCCGCTGAGGGCATGGGGAAAGAACATAGTTTGAGTATCCTTGACGTGAGGCATACGTAAGTTGCCGGAGATATGTTGGTATCTTGCAAGAGCACGGGTCAAACCGTGAATCAAGGTGGCACCGCGGATAAAGAAAAGATTATTCGTCCTTGACAGAAATATCTGTCAGGGACTTTGTTGTTTAAAAGGAGGCACAACATGAGTGAAATTTTGGAAAACGCAGTAAACGGAAGATTCGGAGAATTCGGAGGGCAATACATTCCCGAGACTTTGATGAATGAGATACATAAGCTGGAAGCGGCTTATGAGCATTATAAAAACGATCCGGAATTTGTAGAGGAACTGGACAGGCTAAACCGTGAATATGCGGGACGTCCTTCGCTTCTTTACTACGCAGAGAAGATGACCAGGGATCTCGGAGGAGCAAAGATATACCTGAAACGTGAGGACCTGAATCATACCGGCTCACATAAGATTAACAATGTACTCGGCCAGGTTCTTCTGGCAAAAAAGATGGGGAAGACCAGAGTCATAGCCGAGACCGGTGCCGGACAGCACGGAGTGGCTACCGCGACGGCTGCAGCCCTCATGGATATGGAATGTGAGATATTCATGGGTGAAGAAGATACTATCAGACAGTCCCTGAACGTATACAGAATGGAACTTTTAGGAGCTAAGGTTCATGCAGTAAAGACAGGAACAAAGGTATTAAAAGATGCCGTAAACGAGGCTATGAGAGAGTGGACCGGCAGAGTGGACGATACCCTGTATGTTTTGGGTTCTGTTATGGGACCTCATCCTTTTCCTACGATAGTCAGGGATTTCCAGTCCGTGATAAGTAAGGAAAGCAGATCACAGATACTTGAAAAAGAAGGAAAACTTCCCGATGTGGTTATAGCCTGTGTAGGTGGCGGAAGCAACGCGATAGGTTCGTTCTATGAGTATATAAAAGATGACGGAGTAAAACTTATCGGATGCGAAGCAGCAGGTCTGGGAGTTGATAATCCGAAGAATGCGGCTACCATGGCAAATGGTTCAATGGGTATTTTCCATGGAATGAAATCACTCTTCTGTCAGGATAAATACGGTCAGATAGCTCCGGTATATTCTATATCGGCAGGTCTGGACTATCCGGGTATCGGTCCTGAACATGCATATCTCGCATCTATCGGAAGAGCACAGTATGTACCGATCACAGATGAAGAGGCTGTATGTGCGTTTGAATACCTCTCGAGAACAGAAGGTATCATACCTGCTATAGAGAGCAGCCATGCCGTAGCACATGTTATGAAGATAGCACCCACCATGCCGAAGGACAGCATCATCATCTGTACTATTTCCGGACGTGGAGACAAAGATGTGGCAGCTATAGCTAGATACCGTGGTATAGATTTACATGATTAATAATTATATTGGAAAAACTTACAGATAGGAAACTGATGCGGTAAAACCGCAGCAAAAGAGGAGAAAAAAATGAGCAGAATAGGAAATGCATTCAATAATAAAAAGGCTTTTATAGCTTTTCTTACAGCAGGTGATCCTGACTTTGAAACAAGCCTTAAAAACTTCAGGGCTGTGATAGAAGCAGGAGCTGACCTGATAGAAGTGGGTATTCCTTTTTCAGACCCGATAGCAGAAGGTCCTGTGATCCAGGAAGCAGATATCAGGGCACTTGAATCCGGAATGACCACAGATAAAGTATTTGAACTGGTAAAAACACTGAGGGCTGATTACGATCTTCCGATAGTGTTTATGACATATGCCAATCCCGTATATCACTATGGTGCTGATAAGTTCTTTGAGAAGGCAGCAGAAGCGGGAGCCGACGGTATCATCATCCCCGACTGTCCGTATGAGGAACGTGCTGAGTTTGACGACACAGCAGCTAAGTATGGCATAGACTTTATATCGATGATAGCGCCTACCAGTGAAGACAGGATAAAAACCATAGCCGAAAAGGCAAAAGGCTTTATATATGTGGTATCCTCACTTGGAGTTACAGGTGTACGGAGTGAGATAAAGACGGATCTCGATTCGATAGTAAAACTAATCAAAGAAGCTACGGATACTCCCGCAGCTATAGGTTTCGGTATCAGTACTCCCGAACAGGCATCCGCCATGTCAAAAAAGGCGGATGGTGTTATAGTAGGATCTGCCATGGTAAAAATAGTGGCACAGTACGGTAAGGAAGCTCCCGAAAAACTTTCGGAATACGTAAAATCTATGAAAAAAGCAATATAACAAAATGAGATGCGGAGCATCGTTTTGTTACCGAGGAAACGCTAAAGGCGTTTTCGAGGTGACTTTGACTAAATTTAAGATTAAAAAACATCGAGTAAGACTTAATCCTACTCGATGTTTTTAATTTATAGCGCGGCTTGCTGCATCTTGTAATACAAACCCTTCATGGCCATCAGTTCTTCGTGATTGCCTCTTTCTACGATCTTACCTTCGTGGATAACCAGTATCAGGTCTGCGTTCATGATGGTGGACAGTCTGTGGGCTATCGCAATTATCGTGCGTTTACCTGTGAGTTCTGCGATAGCTGACTGTATCTGGCGCTCGGTCTGAACATCCACTGAAGCAGTAGCTTCATCGAGAACGATGATCGGACTGTTCCTAAGAATTGCCCTGGCTATGGCCACACGCTGTTTCTGACCTCCTGACAGACGTAATCCGCGTTCACCGACCTCTGTTTCGTAGCCGTCCGGCATGTGAAGTATATCATCATGGATGTTTGCTGCTTTTGCAGCTTTTTCAATTTCTTCACGTGTGGCATCGGGACGTGCATATCCTATGTTTTCGGCTATGGTTCCGTTAAACAGGAATGTGTCCTGCAATACAGGAGAGATGTTGTGTCTCAGGCTTTCAAGAGTAGCCTTCTTTATATCCTGACCGTCTATCAGGATTCTTCCCTCTACAGGGTCGTAAAATCTTGATATGAGTTGTGTGGCTGTGGTCTTGCCGACACCCGTAGGACCGACAAGTGCTACCATCATACCGGGATTACATGAAAAAGAAATCTGTCTTAATACGGGTATTTTATTTTCATAGTTAAAGGATATGTTCTCAAATGTTATGGCTCCCTTTACATTTTCCAAAGGCTTTGCATCAGGAGCATCCTCAATGGCTGAAGGGGTATCGAGGATCAGGGTTACACGTTCTGCACCGGCCAGGGACTGCTGAAGACTTTCGAGAAGATTTGCAAGTCCCGATACGGGAGCGTAGAACAGTGAAAGATACAAAACGAAGGCTACTATATCCGCTACGGATATTTCTTTCTGATAAGCCAGATACCCGCCGTAGAAAACCACAAGTACCGTTCCTGCCGAAGAGAGGAGTTCCACACAGGGATGGAAGATAGCGCTGGCCTTCAGTGCACGGAGCATGGCTACCACCTGTTCGAAGCTTTTCTTACGGACCCTTTCACCTTCATAGGATTCCTGCCCGAAGGCCTGTATCTCATGAAGTCCGGAGAGACTGTCCTGAAGCTGGGCGTTAAGGTCGCCCATTACTTTTTGGGATTCCTTGAAATAGGGGCGGACTTTTTTTGCAAATATCACACCGGAGATCAGGATGAGAGGTATGGGAGCACAGGTAACTATGGCGAGCTTCCAGTTTATGGTCAAAAGTATTATAAGAACACCAAGGAATGTGACAAAGTTGGTGATGAGATCAGGGATCATATGAGCATACAGAAGTTCAAAATCCCTGGTGTCATTTACTACACGGCTCATGAGGTCACCGGTCTGTTTGTCGTGGAAAAACCCGAGGTCGAGGCTCTGAAGCTTGTTGTACAGACGGCTTCTTAAGTCTCCGACGAGATACCACGCGGCCCTGTGTGCCAGATAGTTGCTTAAGAAACGGAAGAGGACTCTCAACAGATAAAGTCCGAGTAGAGCTATCGCCAGCCAAATAATGGTGTCGAAAGAAGAGTCGTCTACTCCTTTCTCGACTATCCCGGTCATGGCAGACAGGACTTTAGGAGCGGACAGGTTTATCACGGTCAGGGAAAAAGTAGAAAGAATCGCTATGATATACAGTCCCTTGTAACGGGCAGCTTCTTTGGTAAGCTTCCATAACGTGTTCATGTGGTAGGTCCTCCTGAAATTTTATGCTATTATTGATTAATGCCACCTCGAAAATATCATCAGCGTTTCCTAGGTAACCAAATGATGCTATGTATCTCGTTTCAGTCATGTTATAATTTTAGTGAAAATAATATATTATGAAAATAGATTATATTGTAATATTTTATATGTGGGCAAACAATGCCAAAAAAATACATTGACTTGATATGCCTCGGTTTGGTATACTTGTTTTAATGTTTTGGTACAGATATTTCCTGCATAAGACTGCTATGGCTGCCAGCTATAGGTACTTAGCAGAAAGTCTGGAGAAAGGTAAGGGATACTAAACATTATGGTAAAGAAAAATGTCTTACGGGGTGCTGTTCTGGCGATGATGCTGATGTTGGCAGGCTGCAGTACCGGTTCAAACGATACCGCATCTAAAGATAAAAACATTTCGGAACAGACGGAAACTCGGGACAACAGTAATACAGAAACCGTCGGGAATGAAACTGAAAAAACCGATGGCAGCAATGAGAACGTGAATTCAGCCGTGGGAGGGGATACAGAAAACACCACGGATGAAATAAATGATAATAACACACAAGCGGAGGAAGAAACTATGGATTACGAAGCTATTTTCAAGGAGATTAAGCTTTCAAAGACTTATAAGGGATTTATGAACAATAACCCTATCATCGAGCAGCATTACGGCGCTGACCCGTTTGCTCTGGTGTATGATGATACGGTATATTTTTATATGACTGCTGATGCTTATGAGTATGATGAAAAAGGCGAGATCAAGGAGAACTCCTACAGCAAGATCAGAAGCCTTTATGTAGTATCTACAAAGGATATGATCAACTTTACAGATCATGGCGAGATAACCATAGCAGGTGCAGGCGGAGCTACAAA
>JAEEKN010000240.1 GCA_016282435.1 Lachnospiraceae bacterium
ATCGGGAAGATGTGGATTATATCTATCTGGATGACTTGTCCGTTACAGAGAAAAAACGTGGTAATGGAATCGGGACTTCTTTGATACATAAGGCTGAAAACTATGCGCATGAACTTGGGCTCACAGACATTCTTTTTCATGTGGAAAAGACGAATACTTCAGCTTTTCACTTATATGAAAGACTCGGATATAAAGTGTTCAGAGATGATGGAAACAGATACCTGATGAAGAAATAGTAAGTTGACCTCAATGCCCCATCGACTCTGCACATATTTTTCAGCTTACACGAGGATGGTATGCCGCAGGAATGGAATGATGATGGAAAGTATGGGGCTGCCTTACGAATTCATTAATTTTTCCGGATACATATTTGATATAAAAATGTGATGGCAGATTATATGGAGAAAAAGTGTTGCCCGGACAGTGGAGATAATCTTGGATTGGAATCAGAAAGGTGAATAAAATGGATAAATATATTGAAGGAAATAAAGCAGCCTGGGAAGAGGCTTTTGATAACAGAGATGCATCCTGGGGTGCTGATATTACGGAACGTATACAGAAAGAGAATTATCCTTTCTTTGAAAAGGAAATGATCGAGGTATTACGAACTATTGACACGGAAGGAAAGGTCATCGGTCAGTTCTGCTGTAATAACGGTCGAGAGTTGCTTTCTCTTGTGAAAAATGGAAAAGCCTCTAAGGGAGTTGGATTTGATATTGCCGAAAACCAGGTCGCTTTTGCAAATGAAAAAGCAAAAGAATTGAACCTGCCTTGCACATTTGAAGCTGTAAATATTTATGATATTGATGATAGTTTTAAAGACAGTTTTGATGTTGTGATCATCACTATCGGAGCATTATGCTGGTTTGAGGATCTGAATCGATTTTTTGAAATCGTCGCGAAATGCATGAAGCCCGGAGCTGTCATCGTGCTAAATGAACAACATCCCTTCACAAATATGCTGGCTACGGAAGGTGATGCTGAGTTTGATCCGGATCATAGAATAGAATGCCACTTTTCCTATTTTGAGCATGAATGGACCGGAAATGGTGGGATGTATTATATAACGAAGAAGAGCTATCATTCGAAGACATTTACCGATTTTACTCATTCGATGTCAGAAATAATATCCGGAATGTGCGGTAATGGAATTGTCGTTACGGGACTTAAGGAGTTTGATTATGATATCAGTGGTGGATTTTCTGATATAGACCATAGTGGATTTCCTCTTTCAATGATCTTGCAGGGAAAGAAAGTGTGAATAAATCAACTGCAGGAGCATTATCCTGATGCATTGAAAAAAACATACAAAGGTGTTTCGGGATATATTTACTTTGCTGAAAGCGTTACGGATTCAGGGATTGAAATCAGAATACCGAACGCTGCCTCGAGCAGTACTCCTGTGACAGTATCAGATTCTGAGTTTATTTCTGATGCATATGAAGCTATCCTTGAGGCTGAGGAAAAGGGATTTATTTCCATCTTGAGATACTGCGAGATCCCCGAAAAAATGCATGATTGGATCGAAAGAACGATTCTGAAGGAATATGAAGAAGCGACTAATCACCCGGAGTATAGGCATTTTTTGAAAGGTAATTTCGAGGACATATTGTCTGTGTAAAGAAAATGCGCAACCTGCAGTTGCGCATTTAGCAGATAAAGCACCTGCGGGTTGGTGGAGTACCGGGCAGTTTGAAAGTAATCTATATTTGCAACGCGTGGCAAACACATATAAACAGCAAATATAGATGAAAAGGAGAAAACTATGAGTTTTGGAAAGAATCTTCAGTATTTACGTCAGCTCAGCAGTAATATGACGCAGGAGATGTTGGCTGAAAAGCTTAATGTAAGCCGTCAGACAATCTCTAAATGGGAAATGGATGCGGCAAATCCTGAAATGGATAAGGCCCTTGAAATATGTAGGATATTTAACTGCTCTTTGGATAATCTTTTCAGGGAAGATATGGATAAACGCAGCGATGCATACTCGAACCTGCGAGTGGAAGATGTTGTCGGATTCCGTTATATTGCGCATACAGTAATAAGTACAGAACCTGAAAGTGATGCAATCGGTCGCATGTATAAAATCGCAAAAGAAAACGGCATCGATAATCCGAGAGTAATCGGATGGGATTTTCCCAATCTTTCTCAAGAGCAGGTTAACGTCTTTAATATGCATGGTTATACAGCTGCATTGATATTACCCGAGGATGTGAAGATTGACGGTGTTGACATCAAGGAACAGCCCGCTCATAAATATGTGGCAATCCATATCGACAGACCGTTTGATAATCCGTTTGTTACCATACCGGGGGCTTATCATACATTGAATGATTTCATGAGGACCAACGGCTTGGAACAGGTGAATAATGAAGTGATACCCTGCTTTGAAACTGATGGGGAGAGCATGGATGTATATATAGCATGTAAGTAAGGGTCTCTTATTAATCTATTCCTTCAATTACTCATTTCTGAAATCGCTGAAACGAAAGATATTTAATCAGGCAGTAAGGAGGAATATAGAGCGATTTCCGAAAAATTTAGTAATAGGCGTTGTTATGGGATTGGAATTAGTACGGGCATCTACAGCGGATGCATTGACGATTACGGGGATATCGAGACGGTCTTTTCACAGTGATGTGGAAGTTGGCTCTAAGGAAAAAACGGGACCACCCGGATATATGTCTGTTCCGTTTTATACAAAGATGGCGAAATGCAATCATCTGTTCAAATTGGTGGATGACGGGCTGATCGTCGGAGGAGCAATCCTCTTTTTGAAAGAAGAAGAACTGAATATCGGCAGGATCTTCATTGCACCGGAGCATTTTCGTAAAGGTTACGGATCCTTTATGATGAATGAAATAGAAACACTGTTTCCGGGGGTA
>JAEEKN010000241.1 GCA_016282435.1 Lachnospiraceae bacterium
CAGGGTGATATGAACCATAGAACAGTGTAGCCTTAAGTCCTACAACGGGATATCCTGCCAGGGGTCCCTTAAGAACTGACTCAGCCAGTCCCTTTTCTACTGCGGGGAAGAAGTTCTTCGGAACTACGCCGCCGACGATCTCTTCAGCGAACTCATATGACTTCTCCATATCGCCCAAGGGCTCGAATCTGATATGGACATCACCGTACTGTCCGTGTCCACCCGACTGCTTCTTATATTTGCCCTGCTTCTCTACCTTCTTCCTGATGGTCTCACGGTAAGGAACTCTGGGCTTAGAAAGCTCAACGTCTACTTTATATCTCTGCTGAAGCTTGCTGACTACTACATCGAGCTGCTGTCCGCCGATACCGTAGATCAGAGTCTGACGGTTCTCCTTGTCAAGAACCATCTTCAAGGTTCTGTCTTCCTCGCAGAGCTTGTTCATAGCCTGTGCGAACTTATCTTCATCACCCTTGTTCTTGGTATCAACCTTCTTATATTCATAAGGGATGCTGTACTGCATCTTGGGATATATTACAGGGTTAGCCTTTGTGGATAATGTATCACCTGTCTGTGTATTCGAAAGCTTACCAATAGCTCCGAAATCACCGGGATACAGTTCCTTAACTTCTATAGTCTCTTTACCTCTCAGGATATAAAGACGCGAAAGTTTTTCTTCGGTATCCTTCTCAGCATTGTAAATAGTAGCATCACTGGTGAGTACACCTGAACAAACCTTGATCATCGAATACTTACCGATGAAAGGATCCACGATGGTCTTAAATACCTTTGCGGTCATAGGCTTGTTAATATCATAATTTGCTACGAATTCACTGTCATCTTTTACGTTCTTACCTGCCACCTTATGGTTAAGAGGTGAAGGGAAGTATGACTTTATAGCATTCAGAAGCATTACGGTTCCCTGCTGGTTGATAGCTGCGCCTGCCAGAACGGGAACGGTACTTCCGTCAAATACTGTTGAATGAAGTGCTTTATCTATCTCTTCCTGAGTAAAAGGTTCCTCAGCAAAATACTTCTCCATAAGCTCTTCGCTGGATTCAGCTATAGCTTCCAAGAGGTCATGACGGCAAAGCTCAACATCATCCTTTACGGAATCGGGAATATCACACTCGGTATATTCACTGCCCTTAGTGAACTTTCTTCCGCCCATCTTTACTACGTTTACGAAGCCGATGAACTTTTCGTTTTCAAAGAAAGGTGTATGGAAAGGAGCAATCTTGGTTCCGAAATTCTCGGTCAGCTGCTCAACTACTTTTGCGAAATTCGCATTAGGATCATCCATAGCGGTTACAAAGAACATTCTGGGAAGCTTCCTTCTCTCGCAGATCTCCCAGGCCTTGATAGTCCCCACTTCAACGCCTGCCTTTGCATTTACAACGATAATAGCGGCACCTGCAGCATCTATCGCCTCTTCAACTTCTCCCACGAAGTCGAAGTATCCAGGACAATCCAGGAAATTGATCTTGATGCCATCGTGCTCGACAGGGATCATAGATGTGCTGATAGAACAGGTTCTCTTGATCTCTTCCTTGTCGTAGTCGCTGATAGTGTTGCCTTCTTCCACGCGCCCCTGACGTGAAATAATGCCCTTGGTAAGTGCGATAGCTTCAACAAGAGTTGTTTTACCGCTGCCACCATGCCCCAAAATAGCTACGTTACGAATCGCTTCGCTCTTGTACGTGTTCATTTTTCAAAGTCCTCCAATACATTTATTAAACTACTTTGTATATTTTACTAAATTTTCCTCAAAAATTCAACTCTTTTTTGTGAATTTTTCAAAAAAATTTATCAAACCCCTCCGTCTTCCTGACAGTTCCGTCCTTATAAATGAATTCCGCTTCAAAATTTCCCGTTTCACCTGCTTTTTTCAGTCTGTCAACAGTCTCCTCATACCCCGCTAAAAAGCAGACAGTGCTTAAGATATCAGCGTCAAAACCGGATTCGGCGACTATGGTCACGGATGCCAGGTCGTTATCTGCCGGATACCCCGTCCCGGCGTCAAGTATATGGTGGTAAAGTTTCCCTTCCTTTTCAAAACATCTCTCATATATACCCGATGTCACTACAGCCACATCCTTTACGGATAAAACATCGGCGTAAGGTTCAGATGAACCGTCCGTGCCGGATTCAGGGAAAGGTGATTTTACGGCAACTCTGAAGTTCTCAAATTCTCCGTTTTCATTAAGCTTCCCGCCCAGGCACTGGACATTTCCTCCCAGGGATATGATAGCCGAGTCATAGCCTTTATCTTTTAGATACTCACACAGCTTGTCACCGATATATCCTTTTGCCACGGAACCCAGATCTATCATGGTCCCTCCGGTTATATCGACTCTGTACTCATATACTGTGTTATCCTTCCCGGAAGTATTATCCTGTTCACCTTCGCTTCCGTTCATCTGTTCCCAGTCTTCCCATTTACCTCTCGGGATGATATTTCGATAATCCACGTATTTTAACTTCTCCGATATCAGGCTTTCATCGGGGACAACGGGATCCTCGCTCTTAAAATCCCATAGTTCGCTCACGGGCCTCACCGTGATATCGTACCTTCCGTCCGTCAGTTTCGAAAATTTATATGCCTTTTCTATGCAGTTATACAGATCTTCAGATACAGGCCACATCGCGGCCGTTCCTTCGGGTACCGCATGATTCAGCTTATACAGTTCACTATCTGTCATGGTGGGACTGAAAATCTTCTCGTAACGCCTGCATTCGTCCATCAGTTCATTTACTATAGTCTGATCATCGGTCCCATATACGGTAACGGATATTATGGTATCAAAATAAAAACCGGTTCCGGAAACACTTCCGACAGACCGGCTTTTACATCCTGCAAGAGTCATTGCAAGAAATATTAACATTATGAATATTTTAATCTTACTTTTCATATCAGCAACATATTATACTTGTACAAACTCCACCACCGCCGCAGACCGCGTTCATAATGAGCATAGCTATACCTATCTTCAAACATGTATTCCCCTGGTTTGCTTTCTGCGGAACGAACATATCGGATCTTCCCTGATAATGTAGTGCACCGGTCTGAATACCGTTTATCAGTTCATCATACTCAGGCCTTCCGGGCATCATTTCCTTCGCCTTTCTGGCATGAGTGAGAGCCGTGATGCTGTTACCGAGTCCCAGATTCGCTATCGCGCTGTAATAATACCATACATCGTTTCTGCTGCCCATGGTATTCAGCAGATCCCATGCTTCGAAGAACTTACGGTTGTTAAGCTTATCAGCCACAGCATTAAGCGCGGCATCGGAGTTCTCCGCATATGATCCCTGACCGTAGTTTCCGCCCTGATAGCCTGAGCCGAATCCAAAGCTGCCACTACCGTAGTTACCGTTTCCGTAGCTTGAATTACCGTAACTGTTATCCTGATAACCCTGCTTTGAGTTCTGATTGTAATTATAGCCCTGGTTTCCAGAGTAGTATCCTCCGTTGTTCCCGTTATTTCCGGACCTGTTATAACTGTTATTACCTGTTCCGCTGTAATACCCGTTATTACTGTTTCCTGAATAACTGTTGTTGTAATTGTTATTATAATCGCTGTTACTATTGTAACTATTATTGTTATTATAACCGGTATTGTTATAACTGTTATTATTGTAGCTGTTATTGTTATACCCGTTATTGCTACTGTAACTGTTGTTATTGTTGTTTCCGCTTCCTGTATTATTCCACCAGCCGTCCTCATATCTGTCTTTTGTGGTCGTCTGCTGCCTGTTCCATGTGGAATTAGAATTTGAAGATTTCTGTCCGTAGTAGCCGCCTGAATTATTTGAAGAAGTACTTTCACGTCTCCTCAGGTCATCCGGACCTCCGATACCTATGCTTCTTTCATGCATTATCTGCTCATAAGCCTGCTGTATCTTTTTGAAGGTCTCTTCTGCTGCCTCTTTATTCGGATTATTTATATTATTATCTGGATGATACTGTTTGCTGAGCTGCCGGTATGCCTTTTTGACCACCTGGTCCTCATCATACTTGCCGACCCCCAGCACCTGATACGGATCTAACATAAAACTCCATGCCTCCCGGGATTTTCATTTTTCATACTTGTTGTCTGTCTCTTTTCGGAACGCTTCCGATATCAAAACCGGTCCAAACACCGGAATACAGTATATTCTGCAGTATATCGTTGTTTTCCACTATAGGAAGCATTTCATAGTTCCTGGTACATTCCGACATGGTGATAGTCAGGATCTCTTTTATGGTATCTCTGTCGTTTCCTATTCCTTTTAACGCATTGAAGCTGCCCTTCTGCATATCACTTTCATAATCGCAATACGCATCCAGTATATATACATATTTACCGAGGAAGAAACCCATAGCTTCAAGGTACTGCTGCCATTCGTCCTTCTTAAACAGGAACAGTTCCGACATTATCCTTCCGAAACATCCCGAAGTCAGGTCAATATTCTCTTCACCGGCATTTTCATATTCGGCCAGAGCTTTAAGTTCTTTTTCTATGTTTTTTGCTTTTTCCGGATATTTATCCATCACTTTTTTCGCCCTGGACTTTAAGGACTTTGCAAAACGCTTCTTCTTACGATTCTTCTCATCCTTCCAGTCATCGAGGCACTGATAATATGTAAGAAGCACGTTCATATCAGCGGCATAATCCGTGTATTCATTCCTTCTGGTAGCGTGTTTGCTGAAGGGGTGAACTATACACCTGCATTCAGATATAGTGGTATTATCTTCATAAAGTCCATCCAAAAGTATGGCAAGGAACGTAAGATCGTAGTTCAGGGTGAGTTGACCCTTAAAACCGAACGATTCCTTCAGATCCCTGCAAAGCCCGCAATAATAAGACCTGTACAGATCAAAATCCTTTAATTTCATCTCGGGCTTGTTTATTATAACATAACCGAACATTGCTCTACCAATCCTTTTAGCTTCGTCTGATAAATACGTGACCGCATCTTCTGCAGGTAATCTCTATCTTTCCTTTTCCCTTAGGTACCCGCAGCTTCTGACTGCACATAGGACAATCAAAAATCCTATATGTTACCTTATCACATTTTATTTTATTCTTCAACCCCTGTATAGCATTTATTATCTTTTCCTTCATAAAACCCCTTAGATATAAAACAATAGAGCGATGTTTCTGAGGAATCCCGACTTAAAGAATCCGTGTCTGCACATTATAAGACGTTTTAATACGGGATTGTATTCCTTCAGCTTACAGAACCGCTTTAATACCTTTAACTTTCTCTTCTTCAGTATATGACCGTAGCATCGGAGGAAGCAATCGGCCTGAGCAATAGTCTCGTTGATCCTTCTTCTGATGTCTTCACTGTCAGAAGCACGCCTCTTTATATAACTGGAGAAATCAGTCTGTCCCACCTGATTGTCCGCGTGCTGTCTATACATGACAGTGGGTACATGATAAAATCTCACATTTCCCATCGAAGAACATATAAGAGCCATCCACCAGTCATGGTATCTGACATAATCATATTCATTCCTGAACTTAAACTTATTGTCTTCCGAAGGGAAGGTAAGCCTCAGTGCATCGGCTGCCGCCTGGTTCAGTGCCACAGTACATCCTATAGCTTTATTCTCCATGAGGAAGTGTCCGAGGTCGCAACGTCCGACCCTCATATGATTGGTCTTGTAGAAAGACTTTTCCTTAAACTTTAAGTTCTCATCCACCAGAAGCGCATCCGTAAATACCATGGACGGCTTATGCTTGCCTCTCACTCTCTCGAGTTTTTTAAGCTTCCGTACCGTAAGATATATCTTATCCATCAGCCAGAAGTCATCCTGATCCGCAAACATATAATACTGTGTACACTTCTCCTTTGTATGAGACAGGATCGGATGTTTCACAAATCCAACCGCGGAGAATGTGAGCTTCTTTAATGATTCAAGTTTCGGTCCCTTTGCTTTCAGCTTCAGTCCGTTCACTATCTTTATCTTTTCGTTACGTACTACTTTTTTCGATACCCTGCTTAAGTTATACAGGAAACTCATGGTAGAACCCATATTGTACGGATTCTTGCCCACTATGATCTTGTGTTTGTATTTAGCAGCATATCTCAAAGCTATCTCATGGCTCGAATCTGTAGAACAGTCGTCGAATATAAACAGCTTCCAGTTTGAAACCGTGGATTTCAAGATGGAATCTATCTGCTCTTCAAGATATTTTTCGCCGTTATATACCGACATAATGATATTTACATTATACATATCCTTATCCTCAAATCTTATACTGTGCTATATACATATATTTTATGATTAACGATATTATGCCTATTAAGGTGTTTATTTTTTCCTTAAGGCTTCACCGCTTACAATTTTTAACAAGTTTCCCCGCACGGAATCCCATGAACCGAAATCCGCAGTCCGCTACAAAGTCTACGATATCAAATACATTTCCGTTCTTTGCCATATATTTAATACCCTCTTTGGCATATTTTATGCCTTCATCCTCTGAACTAAGTTTCCCGAAAACTTCATCATGCTGTTTCTGTGAAATGGCAAGAGCTTTGTTCCTCTTAAACTGATCAATGTATGAAAGGTTATGGGAATGGTACACCAGAGCCTTAGAAGCATATCTTATACGATATCCGTTTGAGAGAGCCTTATATGCGTACAGCATATCCTCGTTAAAGTCGACCTTTGTCTCAAACCCTCCCAAAGCCTTTAGTACTTCTGTATCATACATGGCACATACATCGGAACAGAATATGGCTTTTATCTTTCCCTGATCGAGCATCCTTCTGTCTTTCGTCACGGACTCATCCGGGTAGTTAAAACCTCTCGCAAACTTTTCCTTTAATACCGCATTCCTATACGGAAGCTGTCTGGCATAACATACCGCTACCTTCGCGTCCCTAAAGGATTCCAGCATTTTCTTTGTCATGTATCTGTTACGGGGTACGGCATCCTGAGTCATAAACAGCGCATACGGAGAATCCGTCTCCATAGCTGCTCTCTGCCTGGTCCCGCCATGATTAAACTCCGATGTGGGAAATGCAGTCACTTCTATCCCTTTATCTGCCAGTTCTTCGGAATGCAGCCTTTTTAAAAGATCGGGTTCTGAGAACTTTTCGGTTACCGTAAGATATAGACGTATTTTATGAGGTCCTTCCTCCTGTTTAAGCAACCGCCTCAATAGTTCATATAGCCGCTTATCGGGATTGCATACCGGTATCACCACATCGTATTTTTCAAAATCTAACATTTATATATCTCCGCACTAAGAATTTCTAATAATTCCCATTTATTACAAATTAAAACATAGGGATTGTTGTTATACTCATTAACATAATTCCTTTCCAATATAGATCCCTCGCATCCGCTCGGGATGACAGGAAAGCTGGTAAATCATTTCCTAATCTATAATAAAAAACCACGCAACATGATGAGTATATCATATTTACGTGGTTTTGTAACGTTTTATTATATTAAAAATTCATTAAAAATCAATACTTATTGAAGGTTCCTTCGGGGAAGTTATATTCACCGTCATCATCGGGATTCTCAAAATACTCGGCTCCGTTTCCTCCCTGAGGTGCGGGCTGTACTCCGGGAACTCCTTCCTGTCCGCCGTTAAACGCTGTATCGGGATTCTGACGTGCTTCATGAAGCTCTTCCTGGCTCTGCTGAACATTTACCAGGTTCTCCTTTAATACTTTCATGAGCCTGTCGGAATTATCCTTTGCTTCCCTGTAAGCTGTGGATACTACTTTCTCTACTGCGTCCAGAACATCCTCGGCGTAATTCATCATATAGTTCTTTACGCCTACCGAATACTGATCTGCATCAGCCACGATCTTCTCGGCTTCCTGCTTTGCCTTCTGAACCATCTTGTTGGCCTGGTCGTATGCACCCTTCATGATCTCGGTCTCTTCGATCATCTGCTGGGCACGAACCTTACCGTCCTCTTCGATCTGTTTAGCCTTGTTGTTTGCCTCTTCGATGATATCCTGTGCATCATCGTTAGCTTTCTTTATGATATTCTCGCGGTTTGCGATGATCTTCTGGCAACGCTTTATCTCATCAGGAATATGAAGTCTTAACTCATCCAGAAATCCAAAGATATCGTCCTTCTGAACAACTACCTTACTCTGTGTGAGATTGGTCTTTGCTGACTCTACATACTCATAAAGCTCGTTAATAATTTCCTCAATTCTTGACTGTGACATATTCCCTGTCCTCCTGTGATATTCTGATATTTCCGGGCCAAATCTAAATCTGCCCAAGCTTATGCTATAACAATTTGCGAACAACATTACTGATGTGTATTACGATCTTTCCCTAGCCTTTTTAAACAGATCTTCTCTGATGGGTGCCGGAACAAGTCCGCTGATATCGCCGTTATATTTTGCTACTTCTTTAGCTATGCTGGAACTTACATACGAATATTCAACCGAAGTGGTAAAGAATATCGTATCGATATCCTGGTTCAATTTGTGATTGATCTGCGCTATCTGAAGTTCATACTCAAAATCCGTGATAGCCCTAAGGCCTCTCACGATCACACTGGCGCCGATCTTACGGCCAAAGTCCACAGTCAGTCCGTCAAAACTCTCAACCACAACATTTGAAAGATCACCCGTAACCTTTTTTATCAGTTCGATTCTTTCCTCAACCGTAAACCAGGGATGCTTTGCCGAATTCGGAAGAACTCCGATCACCAGCTTGTCACATACTCCTGCAGCTCTTTTTATGATATCCAGATGCCCCAGAGTCACGGGGTCAAATGTTCCGGGATATAACGCGATTCTCACAATCACACCTCCATTATACTCATTTTTCATTTATATGCAATAAAAATATGCTTATTTGTTCCATAATTTTTTTCACGTGTTATTTCAAAGCATGTATCCTCGATATAATTGAAATCAGTCTTAGATGATGCTTCTACTATTATTAGGCCGTCCTCCTTGAGTATCCTGTTCCTGTCAAGCTCCATCAGGACATCCCTTTCTATCTCCTTATCATACGGAGGATCCATAAAGATAATGTCAAACTTTTTTCCGAAAGAACGGAGCCTTGATATAGCCGGTACTGCACTCATCCTGTATACTTCAAACTTTGCGTCCGTTCCTGTGAACATCTCCAGGTTCTTCTTTATATAGTCATTGGATGTTTTTCCGTCATCGACAAATACCACGCTCTCTGCCCCGCGGCTCAGAGCCTCTATACCTATCTGGCCCGAACCTGCAAACAGATCCAGAAAGTCGGTCCCGTATATGCGCGGAGCCAATATATTGAACAATGTTTCCTTTATCCTGTCCGTGGTAGGCCTGACATCAAATCCCGGAGGCGACTGCAGCTTTCTCCTGGCCATAGTTCCGGATATAACTCTCATATATAAATCCTTTCCTCTGCTTCTCACAGATCCAGAAGCTTTTCAAAATTTTCTTGTGACATGGGCTTAGAAAAGATATTGCCCTGCATATACTGGCACGAACATTTCATGAGGAAATTCCTCTGTTCCTCGCTCTCTACTCCCTCTGCGATAACTTCCAGGTTCAGCTTGTTTCCAAGATTTACCACAAACCCGATGATGATCTCGTCGTTTTTATCCAGATCCTTCTTAACCAGCGTTCTTCCTATCTTGATACCGTTCGGATGGAATCTGGTAAATGTATTAAGCGCAGAGTATCCCGAGCCAAAATTGTCTATGTATACTCTGAAACCGCGCTTCTGAAGTTCTCCCATAAAGCGGGCCACATTTTCATGTACGCTCACCACTATACGTTCATCTATCTCGAAGTTGATATACTCGGTCCGCACATCATACTTCTTTAGCAGTGAATCGATAAAAGGTATCAGTTTGTCATCATAAAAATGCACTATGGAAACATTTACGGAAATGGGAACCAGATTCTTCCCGTTCCTTAATCTTTCCTCCACAAACTTGAACACCTGCTCGTATACATAGTAATCCATTTTTACTATACAGCCGTCACGTTCAAATATCGGGATAAAGTCATTCGGCATCAGCCTGTTAAAGTTATCCTTTTTCCATCTGATAAGAGCTTCGGACCCTATGACATCCATGGTGTCGGTCATGACCTGCGGCTGGTATTCCAGGAAAAATTCTCCGCTTTCTATGCCCTTCTTCATATCAGATATGTATTCGGCTCTTCTTTTTATCTCAAAAGCCATGGCAGGGTCATATGTCAGGCAGCTGTGTCCGTACTCATGCTTCATCTGCTTTGCGTATTTACGCGCAAGATTTGCATTCGAGATAGCATGCTCTATGTTTTCACCATAGTTCCTTATGACATGTATTCCCACATTCACGCACAGATTACAGTCAAAATACCTCTCCGAAAGCTTCTTTACATAAGCAGCCGAAAATTCTTCTATTTTGTTTATGATATGAGCTTTTGAATGCGACTTATCACATTTGCAGACCAGCAGGAAATTATCGGAATGTGAACGGCAGCAGGATATCACCCATTTGGTGAAACCATATATATCCTTTGCCACATTCTCCAGGAAAATATCTCCTTCCTCATGCCCGTATTTCTCATTTATAAACTTGAAGTTCGTAAAATCGACACTGAGTATTACAAGCTGAGCGCGTTCGAGTTCCTTGAAACTCTCCTCCACTTCCATGCAGAAGAACTCGTATCTCGGAAGCCTGGTAGTCCTGTCATATACCGAGCTGATAATATCCGAAGGAATATCATGTATTTTTTTATGCCACTTCGTCACATACCGGCATAAGAGGTCCCTGAATTCCACCAGAATGTCTCTGGTATCATCATCCCATACTCTTTCAGCTTTGTTATCAACAAAATCTATGCATCCCACAAAACATTCATTCTTGAACATCTGAATATGGAATATGGAAGCTGCCAGATCTTTTATGACAAGTTTCAGAGGACAGGGGGTCCCTTCGTTCATATTCCAGGTCCATATTCTGTGTGATTTGCTGCCGTACCCGTTCAGCCACTGTTCCCATACATCATCGGGGAATCTGGCTTCGCCGTTCAAGAGTCTGTTTTTTCCTTTTCGGTTCCATTCATATGTGCAGCACAGTATGTGATTTTCCGAGATTACTTCCTTTACTGCAATATAAGCCAGCCCAAGACTCTCACCGATGGCAGCCAGAGAAGCTTCCACCTTGTCATCATCATAGGATTTTTCGTTCATTATTTCTTTTATTTCATTAATCAACGAATAATCTTTATCCATCATCTACCTACCTTTATTATAAAAGTACCTGAAGTATCAGAAGCATCAAAATCTTCGGGATAACATACAGATCCCGTCTGCAGGAGCATAGGGATATTGATCTCGGGTTTATCGTCACCGTTAAACTTCTCCCTCTCGCATCCTCCTACGTAGATGTACTCTACATTATATTTCCTGAGCAGTTCCATGACATAACCATAGTCATCTGAAGTATAGATATCTTCTATATCCTCTTCTCTTTCGGCTACTATATCAGGAAGACCTCCTTCTTCGGAAGTACTCTGCCACAGCCATTCATGTGTCCTCCATCCCAGAATGGTAGGAAGCCCCGTAATGGTTGAAATACGTTCAAAATAAGTATAACTGTTACCGTTTGCCTCCAGAAGTACCGGACGGCCTTCTATATTCTCATTGATCCAGTTTGTGGCCAGGAAATCATCATAGTTTTCGTTTTCGAGATAAACACCTGAGTTCAGATGCTTGTATCTGTCATTCTTCACAAAATAACTGCCGAACAAAATGATCACTACGGACATCGCAAACATACCGAGCAGTGAAAATGCTATAAGCTGCTTATACTTTTTCCTTTTTGCCTCAAACAGATAGAATATTGAAACAGCAAGTATACCAAAAAGTACATAATAAACAATAGTAAGTACAAAATCCAGATCTTTTGCTATAGTGCCGTCTTCGGTCACAAAATTGTAATCTCCGAACCATGCTTTTGTCGCATTGTCGAAATATCCGAATGTGCTTATCAGGAAATACAGAGCTATAATGCCGAATACCCTGAGTCCTTTTTTGGAATAGAATACAAATTTCGTAAGCGAATATCCCATAACCATGCCAAACATTATAAATGCCTGATATGAGAGTTTGAACATGGTATTTGCTCTTTTATAATCACCCGAATAGATATCTTTTACATACACAATTTCTGGCAGAAGCACAAGTCCTATCGCGCAGAGTCCCAAAGTCAGGATAAACATATCTGATAGATTTAAGTTTGCTATAAATCTGAACAGCACATTCTTCCTTCCGGGTTCTTCATTTGTTCTTGCCGGATTACATACTATTTCCTTTTTTTCTTTTATGAGGGCTCCCAGGAACACTAGAGTGACTATCACAGGAAGTCCCCAGAGTATCAGGAGCTGATATAAAGGTGTATGCGTCTCACAAATATTCAGCTGGCTCGCGATCTGATTGAAGTTCAGAGTAAACGGTAACGACATCAGATCTCCCGTAACAATAACTACAACCGCATGGAACAATGTGAGCAGCAGTGTTCTTTTCGAAAAGTTATAAAGCCTGCAGTTTACAAACAGGATGATAGCACCCGATACCACAAAATATATCGGGTAATCCCAGAAGTTCGTGGTATGGAAAAGTCCCGTAAAGAAACCGCAGAGTATGATCTGAGGCTGGAATATTTCCTTTAGTGAAAATCCTGCCACGCCTTTTTTACTGCGGTCTTCGAGATACAATCCTTTTTGCATCGCGCCTTCAAGTTCTTTTTTCCTCTGCAAAATAAGTCCCAGAAGGATGGCAATGACCGTCAGTACAAACATTATGTTCAAAACATGCGCATGAAGGTCACCCAGTACAAACGAATAGCTGGGGAATTCATGTATGGTCTTGTCATTCGTTTCGGGATTGTACCCGATGTATCTGGTGGCATTCGGGAACCAGTATCCCGAGAATGTATAATCAGCTTTGTCTGCCAGTCCCTGCACACCAATGATACTTCTGAGTATGGGCGCCAGGTTATTAAATATGCAGTAATGCATATTGCCTGCTATGGATACCGCAAGTCCCGAGATTCCGGCAGCCACATAGGGGAATACTCTGTCCTTTAATTTTTCTTTATCAGATTTAAAGTTCCATGATGCATTAAATACTATCGAACACGGAAGTGCGAATCCGAATGCTGCCAGCATATTCAGAGAAAAGTTATAGCCGTACTCCACGCCGGTACCGGCAAGCTTTGTAAGGTATGTAGCCAGAAACTGTCCCACATAGTAGTAATTTATGGGCTGGCCTGCGAGCCACATGTCCTCCGGAGGCATATAGTCTGACTTGAACATAGCCTTCATGAAACCGTAGTCCATCATTTTTTCTGTGGTTCCGTAGGCTTCAGGTCTGAATGCCTTTATATAGTTCCAGATAATAAACGCCAGCAAAAACAGAAGCTCCGTAAGTGCCATATGCGTCACGGTCTCCTGCGGATTTTCAAAAAGTACGAAATCTTCGGTATTTCTTCTTTTATGTATATAGAGAAGATACAGTACCACATTCAGAGCAAAACATATGCCTACCGATATCCAGCACTGCATGCTTCCGAATTTCATGATTTTTACGGATGCAAGGAGCCACATAAACCATCCGCTTACAGCCACACCTATTACTTTTGAAAACAGCCAGCCCGAGTCCTTGAATCTTCTAAGGACCAGCATGGTCAGGGGTAAAAACGCAAGACCCGAAGCCAGTAATATCAGCCACCAGTTTATAACCAGGCTGAATTCATCTTCAAACAGCTTTTTTGCTATAAATATAAGAGTAGCAAAACCAAATCCCAAAACCAATAACTTTGATATAAAATCCTGTGTGTTATAGCTTATAAGTGCGGCATCTTTTTTTGAGGCCTTCATTTCCAAAACTCCTTACTTCCTTTCATAATCATTCTCTAAATCATATTCTGCTGGATATTCATCCACGTATTCGACAGGGTAATCGTCCACGTATTCGTATTCATCGTCATAATCGTAGTCATCTTCAAAGTCGTAGTCATAGTCGTAATCCCCTGGATACAGGTCTTCCCACTCCAGAGCTCTCGGTTCTTCATAGATATCCATGCTGTCAAGATCTATGTCACCCGATACTTTTTTACTAACATCGTATATCGAGAACCTGTCGATACCGGAACCCGTAGTGAATACCCTCTCATATGCCGAAGCTATGGTTTTCTCGTTTAGGTCATAGGTATCCGCTCCTCGGTTTACACGGTCCACGACTATATAGTCTATATCAGTGTTTTCGATCAGTTTGTACAGTTTATCACGGTCATCGCATGAGTATACGTCCTGTACCACCATATTTCTGGCACCCACATCATATCCTGCTGACCAGCTAAAATAATCCCAGCCGCTGTACATCTTTCTACCCGACAGTATCACAGAGTTCCCGTATCCGCTGTACATCAGATAATAGTTTGCGGATAAAAACAGTGAGGAGCTGTCGGTATTATCCCATATCCATTCCATGATCTCATCACTGTAAGGATAAAGCATAGCTCTCTCATCAGCATTCTTTTTTCCGACTATATACAGTTCAAAGAATCCCGTCAGCGTCATGCACAGACACAGGATCACTCCGACTATGGAAAACCAGATATCTTTATTCTTAAATATCCCGACCACAAATATGGCTGCGAATATGTCAAGAAGCATGATCGCCATCATCACATATTTATGGTTTACCGAAATATCCGGCGTAAGAGATACTGTAAATGCAAAAATAATGGGCATTGAAAAACATGCCATAAGATACTTGGCAGTCCCTTTCGATAAGAGGAACTGTATCAATAGTACCACGGGCAGTAATCCCATAAGTTTCCACACATAATCCACGGAACCGAAAAAGTTCTTTGGATTGCTCAGGAACCCATAGTAATACTGAGGTTGGAACAGCTGCGAAGATATAAAGACCTTGCTTTGAATAAGACTCAGAACTCCGGCTATTCCCGCAACTATCACATATTCCAGTCTTCTGTCGCTGCCTGCAGCCACAAAAAACAGTACTATCACCGTACCTATAAGTACAGCACCGTTGAAGAATCCCGATGCTCCCAGGAGCAGGCCCGTAAATATGGCTGTTTTATAATCTTTTATCTTCCAGCCCGACTTGTTTATGAGGCTTTCCGATATAAAAAATTTTATATAATTTATTCCCGGCTTCTGTTTGGTTCCTTCTTTCTCGGCCTTCAGCCTTTTCAAACTTTCTGCCAGTCTTCCGCATCCTTCAAAGAATGCAGGAAGCACGAGTACCAGAACCAAAAGCATGATCGTGAGGCTGAAAGAAAAATGTCTCTGATTACAATAAACATTCAGGTTCCACAGACCCCAGTTTTCGTTCTCGGTAGATCCGATAAATTCGGTGGTCTCTTTAAGTCTGTTCCAAACCTCGCCCTTCGGCAGTTCAAGTATGTATTCGAACAGAGAATTCGAGCTTCTGAAAGTATAAAACAGTAGCGCAAAGTATCCTACGCTCTTTCTCCCCGAAAGCTTCACTGCCAGTGCAAACAACATGAAATAAGAGAATATCATGCTGAGTATACTCGGAATGTTCAGTGCCTGATCAAGTCTCAGTCCCAGGAACTCAAGATTCCCGCACAGGAACTGGAACATGAAATGGTATTTTACATCTTCTCCGCCGAAGAATGTATACTCGGTAGGGAAATTCATGCCCTTAGAGAACGATCTCATCATACTTAAGTGAGTACTGAAGTCACTGAATACCGAAAGTCCTATCTTCAGTTTTCCGTCTATCATTCCCAGTGTCTTAAACATCAGGAAGAAGACCAGAAGACAGATCATGGTGATCATCACTATCTCACCGGTAGATATCTTTGCTGCTTCTCCTTTCAGTACATTCCCTCTTCGCTTTACGATCAGGAATATCCCTATAACCACAAAAACAGCTGCCATCGACATCACTATCGCATTGGCAGTACCCACGGGGTTTGAAGTTTTTCTAAAAATACAGCAAAGTATATATAATATCCAGGTCAGTAACAGTACTCCTACCGAAAAATATGCCGGTAGTCTCAGGTACAGACTGCTCAAATTTATCTTATTGCCAAAGAAAGTGCTTTTAGTCAATGCTCCGAAGTTCTTAAACAGCAGTTCTACAATGCAAAAACCGGTCAGCACGCATAATAACAGATAAAAACATGCTAGCATTAACATTTACTCCTCAAAACATAATTCAACACTTTATTATAACATATAAAGCACTATTTAATCAAGTGTTTTTTCTGACTTGGGGATAAAGTTATTCTTTTCCCTTCACATACTCGGATGCGAGAGCCAGCAGATCCGCATCGGCATAGATATCAGCCAGCTTCCACGAGAGTTCTCCGGACTGTCTCACTCCGAACAGGTCTCCGGGGCCTCTCAGTCTCAAATCTTCTTCGGCCACCTTAAATCCGTTGTTATTGTTCTTCAGAATATCGAGGCGTTCATCTATATCTTTTCCTTCGCTTCCTTTCATAAAGATACAGTAGGACTGCCATTTTCCTCTTCCTACGCGGCCTCTCAGCTGATGAAGCTGGGCGAGTCCGAATTTTTCGGCATTTTCTATCATCATTACCGTGGCGTTTTTGACGTTGACACCTACTTCTACTACGGTTGTTGATACCAGTACCTGTATCTCACCCGATGCAAATCGTTCCATGATACTGTTTTTTTCTTTTGCCGAGAGCTTACCATGCAGGTATTCCACATTTATCTTCAGTCCGTCCTGTGCCCTGAATGCGGCAAGTTCATAGTATTCCTTTAAATCCTCGGTATAATCTACTACGTTTTCGCCTTCTACTTCATCGCTTCCTTCTACCATCGGACATATTATATATGCCTGATGTCCGTTTGCTACTTCGTTCCTTATAAAGTTAAACGCTTTTGGTCTGTATCCGGTGTCTACCACCGCGTTTTTTATTGGAAGTCTTTCTGCCGGCATCTCCTTTATGACAGACAGGTCCATGTCTCCGTAAAGTATGAGGCTTAGGGATCTCGGTATAGGTGTGGCGCTCATAGAGAGTATATGTGGTTTCAAGCCTTTTTCCTTTAGGCTTTTCCGTTGGTTTACTCCAAAGCGGTGCTGTTCGTCTATGACCGCAAGTCCGAGATTCCTGAATTCCAGTCCTTCCTGTATCAGGGCATGTGTCCCTATGATGATATCTATTTCTCCGTTTGCGGCTTTTGCATAGATTTTCTTTTTAGTGGCAGCAGTCTGAGATCCTACCAGCAGTTCAGTACGCACACCGTATTTTTCAAGTCTCTCACAGAATTCTTCATAGTGCTGTTTTGCCAGTACTTCAGTCGGCACCATCACCGCAGCCTGATATCCTGCTTTTACGACTGCCAGAACTGCGAGCATAGCCAGTATTGTTTTTCCGGATCCTACATCTCCTTCTATCATTCTGGACATGAGCGTGTTTCCGGACATGTCTTTTTTTATGTCGTCAAATGTTTTTTTCTGTGCCGATGTAAGGCTAAAAGGCAGGTTCGATATCAGGTCTTCACATTCCGTATAGTTTGTGATCCGGTATCTGTTTTCTTCTTCGTTCTTTTTTTCCTGCAGTTCTCTGAGTGCCGTGAGGAATTCGGTAAATTCATCGAATACGAGTCTTCTTCTGGCAAGCAGTGCATCCTGTTTTGTTTTCGGGAAATGTATGGTGTTTACCGCGTCATTTATCTTCAGAAGGTTATTTGCTTTTCTGAATGATAAAGGCAGCGTTTCTTCGAGTTCTATGTCTTTTAATGCTTCATTTACGGATTTTGAGATGAAGTTACTGGTTATTCCTTTAGTGAGGTCATAGATAGGCTGAAGGTTATTGAGGAGTCTAACGTATTCTTCCCTTTTATACATTTTTGCCTGGTTTATAGCCAGTTCGGCATTGTCTCTTTTTACAGTTCCTCTAAAGAGGTATCTGTAGCCGGGTTTCAACATTTTAACGAGATAAGGCTGATTGAACCATACCAGTTTGAGTGCACCCGTAGCGTCACTTACATAGCATGTTACGATGTGTTTACGTCCGGGTCTCGATGCCAGACGGGATATCGCACCTTCTACTGCTATGATCTCGCCTTCTCTGGCTGTGTTTATGGGAGCCGGTATCAGGAATTCGTCATAGTTTCGGGGATAATGGCGGATGAGGTCTTCGATGGTTATGATTCCGAGCTTTTCGAGGAGCTTCGCGGATTTTTCACCGACGCCTTTGATGTTTATGACGTTATCTGTGAGGTTCATGTGTGTTTCCTTTCTAAGGGTTAGAGAGCTATCCTACGGGAGGCATGAGCGGAGTGTCCTCTCCCATGCCTAAGCAAGTCGACGTTTTTGCAGCGAGCAAACCCAGCTCGCTAATCGCAAAAAGTCGCGCGGAGCGAATGCATGGGATAGGTCACTCCGCTCCCGCCTCCCTGCTACGTACATCCCACTTACTTTATGATGGTTTTTACTATCTCAGCCTTCCCCTCTGAGGGGAAGGTGGCTGCAAAGCAGCCGGATTAGGTGTTATACCTTCGTTAAATAGAACACATATCGAGTTATCCTTTATGTAAATTCTTTTAATATAGAATAAACAGAAGATATCGGAAGACCTACAACATTGTAATAGTCTCCGTCTATTTTACTGATATAGGGTGCAAACATTCCCTGAATAGCATATGCTCCGGCTTTATCCATGGGTTCTCCGGTGTCTACGTACCTGCATATTTCTTCTTCAGTCATAGGGAGCACATGTACGTCGGTACATACATTATATGTTACAGTCAAATGCTTTCCCGGATATGCGTCACTGTCTTCTGATAGAGAGTATGTTGTTTTCTTACCATATCTTTTTTCAAAGTCTTCCAATGTTTTTTGAATTTTTTCTTTTACCACGGCCTGTTCGTTTTCATTTTCTGTCGTAGCAGGGATAATCAAAGTTATGCCTGTATATACCTGATGTATGTCGTCTGCAAAGTTTTGTATCATTTTTATGGCTTCTTCACGGGTTTTCGGTTTTCCCATGATTAGTCCTTTATGTGATACCACAGTGTCTGCTCCTATGACCATAGCGTCAGGATTTTTTGAAGCTATGTCAGATGCTTTGAGTTTAGACAGTTCCATCACAAGTATATCGGGCTGTTTTTCATCTATGTTTTCATCACAGTCGCTGACTATTATTTCAAATTCCAATCCGGTTTTGCTAAGGATTTCTTTTCTTCTCGGTGATGCCGAGGCTAATATTAGTCTTTTCATTTTCCCACCTTACATATTTATCAATCACTATGATTTTTATTTACAAGAGGAATTGCCTAATAGTTTCCTCATTCTTAGGAATATTGCCTTGTATCATAGATGCGTTTCCACCGCCTTTTGCTCCGGCTTCTTTTTTCAGCTTCTCCAAGATTTCGGAACAGTTGATTTTTGATGAAGATATTATATAGCTGTATCCTTTCTCATCATTTCCTATGAATATGCCACATATTCCTTCATTTTGTTTTACCATGTTATTTA
>JAEEKN010000242.1 GCA_016282435.1 Lachnospiraceae bacterium
AATGGATATCAGTCATGGACAGAGACGAAAGAATTCATGGCAGGAGAATATCTTAACGACCTCAGTAAAAGGCCTAAAAAAGTAGTAGAAAAGTATAAGTTCAAGGCATATGGGTCACAGGCGTTCTGGGATATGCCCAAAGGGACGCATCTGGGGTTTGATTTTTCCTATATCAAAGGGGAAAAGCCTGTGTTTATAGGCAATATGAACTTCAAAAATGCATATCTTCTCATATGGTTTGAAGAAGAAAAAAATATGATCAAGCTGCAGAGTGATGTGGAAGGAAAGAAGCTTCACAGTGGTGAGAGTTTTACTCTGTTTGATTATATGATACTGCCGGATGGAAAGGAATATTTTGAACAGTTTAGCCCCAGAACAAATGAAAAACTATTCGGATATACCTCCTGGTACAACCATTATCAGGATATAAACGAGGAGGTCGTCCTGGATGCTTTGGAAAAATCCGATAGGAGGTTCAATCTTTTCCAGATAGATGACGGGTATGAGACTACAGTCGGGGACTGGATGGATGTGGACGAGAATAAGTTTCCGGAGGGACTAAAGGGTATAGTAGAAAAAATACACGACAAGGGTATGAAGGCCGGCATATGGCTCGCCCCTTTTGTGGCTGAGACAGAGTCTGCAGTGGCGAGAGAGCATCCGGAGTGGATCGCAAAAGATGCTTCGTGGAATAACATATACGCAGGAAGTAACTGGAGCGGATTTATGCCCCTCGACTTAAATAACGAAGAGGCGGTTCAGTATGTCAGAAAGTCTCTGAGATTCCATAAAGAACTTGGCTTTGACTTCTTTAAGCTTGATTTCCTCTATGCTGTAAATCTTTGTCCTCTTCGTGGGAAGACAAGAAGTGAGACTTCGGAATATGCATACTCATTGCTCCGTGAGGAGCTGGGTGACGCTTTGATTCTCGGATGTGGAGCTACGTTACTAAATGCGGGCGGGAAGTTCGACTTCTGCCGTATAGGACCTGATGTGTCTCTGACTTTTGATGACGTGGCATATATGAGGATGTTCCATCCGGAAAGAGTATCGACGAAGGTTACCATTCAGAACACCATTTTCAGGAGCATGTTGGACGGACATCTGTTTATGAACGATCCAGATGTATTCTTACTCCGGGATGATAATATAAAACTGTCATTTGAGCAGAGGAAGGCTCTCACGAAGATAAACGCCCTGTTCGGCTCGCTTCTTATGACATCCGATAATATTGCGGAATACGATGATGATAAGAAAAAGATATTGGAGGATGCGCTTGATATCTTTATGAATGGCAGGCTGATATCATACAGCAGGAAGAAAAACAGTATATTTATAGAGTTTGAGCTGAACGGGAAGAACCGCATTTTTATATACGATCCTCAAAAAGGTACCATGCTCGAAAAGCAGAGACGGGTAATAAAGGGGACTGTAGGAGACGGCGTTTCAAAAGACCGTACAAAGGTAATATTCGGGAATAAGATAGAAAGCAGCGTAGTAGCCAAAGCAGAAAAATCAAAGCAGAAATATATAAAGAAATTCGGCGATGATTCGGATAAAAAATACTCTTTTGATGTTGAAAAAGTAGATGCACTGGATAATATCGGAGTGAAGAAGCTTGTACTGAAAGAAGATGACGGTTGCGGGTCGGCAGAAAAACTCTCTTTACAGGATAATCCTTTGGTCGTCGGAAATATCAGAATGGGATTTGGCCATTACCGCATAAGCATAGCTATGGCATCCTGTGCAAAGGCTCTTGGGTATACTCCGTACTGGCTCGATCTCGCCGGCTTTGATGCTACGGGATCAAAGATGATACGTGAACAGAATGATATGTATTCACTCGCATCGCGTATATCCCAGAAGTCACACGCATTCAACCATTTTGTGTGGGAGCCCCTGAACAAGGAAGGATTCCGCCAGATAACCTACAATGCAAAGGACCAGAAAAATGCTGAGCTCCTGGCACCGATACTAAATGCATTACCTAAAGATGTTCCGTATATAGCTACTCATGTGTGGCCGAGCCAGGCTGCGATCCATGCAGGAATGACGCATGTGGTAAACGCCATCCCCGACAACTGGGCTATGGCACTTCATCTGTCTGAAGGAGCCATCCATGCGGTTCAGACCCCGTTTGCATATCTGGGATATAAGATGATGAACGGTTTTTCAAAGAAGGATCTGAAGGGGATGCCTGAGAAAGACCTGAAGATGGTAGGAAGATATGTGGATCATGAACTCCTGGTAAATCTTGAAGAGGATAATGCATTAAGAATAAAAAGGGCAAATGAAAATGCTCCGATGAGATTCCTCATGACAGTGGGTGGAGCAGGTGCCGGATTTGACCAGTTCCTGTCCATGGTAAAGCATCTGGTTCCCTTGGTTAGAAAAGGAAAAGCGGCAGTCTTTATCAACTTCGGTGACCACAAGGATGTATATGAAAAGATGCAGAAGGCGCTGGGAGACATAAAGGTAAATAAGTTCTTTGATGATTATGAAGGCTTAAAAGAATATGTAAAGTCTATAAGAGCCGGAAAAGCAAAAGGTATAACTGCCATCTATGATCCTGATATTTTTAAGGCGGTATATGCTACAAACATGCTCATACCGGAGAGTGATGTACTGATAACAAAGCCGAGTGAGCTGGCATATTATCCCGTACCGAAGCTGTTCATGAAGCATATCGGAGGGCATGAGGTATACGGTGCAGTGTGCTCACAGGAAGCAGGAGACGGTACTTTCGAATGCGATACCGATCAGAAAGCAAATGCTATGATAGACAGACTGATAAGTGACAAGGAGCTGTTTGTCCATATATGTGAGCGTATAAATGTTATGAAGAAAAACGGGGATTATAACGGAGCATATGAATGTGTGAAGCTGGCCGCGGGAAAAACAGGGATAGCTTAACACCATGACTAACCGGTGCGAAAGGAAATACATATGGGTATAAAAAAAGATAAAAAAGGCTCGAACAGATTGTTGGAGAGAACGATGGAACGCCTGGCGAAGAGAAGGCAGGCTCCGGTATATGTTTTTGTGCTGCTCCTACTGTTGTATTTTGCTGCGTCAATAATAGTAAGTTTTACGGCCGGATCACAGGAAGTGGTGATGTTTGGCGGCAATCCGCTTTATATCTATACCTTTGCCGGTGTTTTTTCGTCGGTTGCAAATCTGTGTGTTGTACTGATGGTGATATTTTGCGGGAAAATGGGTTTTATAGTATCGGTCACAGTTATGCTGGTTCAGATGCCAATGATGCTGATGGGTATCATAAAGGGAAATCTTAGCAGTATTCCTGGTCTTTTTGGTAACACCCTGACAATCATCGTGGTATTTGTCATATACATTGACAAAAAGAAGGTCGAAGAATACCAGCACAGGATCCGGGAACAGGCAACTACGGATTTACTGACAGGCCTGCCAAACGGGTTTGCCGGTACCGAACTGATTAATGAACTGATCCGTCGAAACAAGCCTTTTACAAACGTAACAATCGACATCAATAATTTCAAGCTGATCAATGATACAATGGGCTTTGATATAGGAAATAAGGTACTGTTGGAGATTGCCTCACGGTGGAAAAAGATTGCTAACGAAGGACTTTCAGGTACGCTGGACTTTATCTCCCGTATTAATGGGGATGAGTATTCTCTCGTCATACGTAACTATGATTCGACAGATGACGTGGAAAAGACCGTAAAGACGTATGAAAGTGCGCTTGAAGAGAAGATGGTGATAGATGGATATGAAGTATTTGTAAATGCAAGTTTCGGATATGCAAACTTTCCTTCGGATGCGGCAGAACTTGATACACTTGTCAATTACTCAGTGGCGGCGATGAGGGAAATAAAGCGCATCAACAGTAGCGAACATATCCTGCATTTTACTCCGGAATTGCTGAAAGAGCAAAGCACGCTTATGATTGACAACAAAGTCCGTTTTGCACTGGAAAATGACATGGTCGGTTTCAATCTCCAGCCACAGTATGATATGTCTCATAGACTCCGCGGCTTTGAGGCACTTGCACGTATGAAGGATAGTGACGGGAACAGCGTGAGCCCGATAGAATTTATTCCTGCTGCGGAGAGACTGGGTATGATCGACAGTCTTGATCTGATGGTATACAGAAAATCCGCTGTGTTTATAGGGGATATCATAAAGAAGACAGGATTGGATATTGTACTAAGCATCAATGCATCAGTAAAACATCTGATGAAAAACGGATTTGCAGAGGAAATACGGAGCCTGTTGAAAGACAGCGGAATACCGGCCGGGCAGCTGGAAGTTGAAATTACGGAATCTATATTGATCGAATCCGCGGAAAAAGCGGCAGAATGTCTGAACGAACTGAAAGATATGGGAATCCGGATAGCCATAGATGATTTTGGAACAGGGTATTCTTCCTTAAGCTATCTGAACAGCTTTCCTTCAGATATCCTTAAGATTGACAAGTCATTTATAGATAAGATGAATGATAGTGATTCTTCACAAAAATATGTTGAGGCGATTATTTCGTTGGCACATGTACTGGATCTTGAAGTAATCGCAGAAGGCGTGGAAGAGGATGAACAGCTGGAAACCCTGGGCGGTATCCATTGCGATTATATTCAGGGATTTATCTGGGGCAAACCTCTCACACAGGATGAGGCGGAAGAATTGCTGATGAAGCTGGCAGCCTTAAAGTGAAAATATGACCTGTATATGATGGAAAATTTGAGATATAGTAAAATTGGAGAATGGGGATAATGAAGAAAAAGATTGCAGTATGTGGCAACGGATGGAATTATGATACGCTGCATGAGGCATTATTGGGGATCAGGGAATACGCCGAAAAAGAAGATTTTGATATATTCGTGTTTCTGAGCTTTGCTTCCTATAGTGAGCATAAAACGCTCATGCAGGGAGAACTGAATATATATAAGCTGATGGATCCGAAGGAATATGACGGGATTATTGTTTTTTCGACAGCACTTAATTCCGTAGAGACAGTAATTTCCATATGCAAGGAAGCAAAAGAATGCGGGGTTCCTGTAGTGAGTATCGGAATGGAGCTTGATGGGATCAGTTCGGTATGTGTCAGCAATGATGAAGGCATGAGGGAGCTTGTTGAGCATCTGATAGAAAAACATAATGTAAAGAGAGTAACCTATATCGGTGGTACGCCCGATCATGTTGACAGCATGGCAAGGCTTGACGTGACGAGAAAAACTCTCGAGGCTCATGGGCTTAAGCTGGACGATGCTGATATCAAGTACGGGAAATGGACGAGCAGGTACACATACATGGCTGTTGACGAGGTTTGCGATTCGGAGAACGGCCTTCCGGATGCTTTTATATGTGCAAACGATATTATGGCCATGGCTGCGTGCACGGAGCTTGAATCAAAAGGTTATCTTGTTCCACAGGATGTGATCGTGACCGGATTTGACAATTGCAGGGATGGAAAAGACTTTTATCCTGCTCTTTCTACCGTTGAGCAGAATTACAGGGAGATTGGGTACAAAGCCTGCAGGATTATTTTTGATGAATTATGCGGGAATAAAGAGACCGTAAGGGAATTGGTCAATTCACGTTTTGCGTGCGGTGAGAGCTGTGGATGCAAAGGTGAAAAAGATTATGCGGCTATGCACATTGCGTATTGCCGCAAGCTTTTCAAGAAAAACTCGGATGCCAAGCTGCTTGAGCAGAATGAAAGAGGAATGCAGCAGTGGCTGGCAGATACTCCCAGCTACAGTGCGCTTAAAGAGACTTTGTCCAGGCATTATCTGAACAGTCATCAGTTTGAAGGCAAAGGATTTTACATTTGCATAAATAAAGAGTATTTTGAAGATGTAATGCTCAGCGAAAAAGAACTGTGGGCAAAGGGAAAGAGTTCCGGGATTGAGACACTTATTGCGCTTAAGGATGATAAGATTATCGAAGATGCTAAAGTCAATGCGGTAACCATTGTACCCGAATATTGTAAAAACGAGGGGGAGCAACACATTTACTTCGTAATGCCAATGCATTATTTCGAGAATAATTACGGCTATGTTGTTCTGACCGATTTTACATACCTGACAAATGAGAACATGCTCTATCCTTATATGGAGAAGCTGCAGCAGTCCATCAGACTCATGCGGACGAATCTGAGGCTTAGGACACTGCATGATAGGGATCAACTGACCGGACTTTACAACAGATTCGGATATGAGAATAAAGCTCTTTTACTGTACAGGGAGAGTATTGAAAAGAAGACCGATATGATGGTTATGTTTGTTGACATAAATTATATGAAGAATATAAATGATGTATTCGGTCATCTTCACGGTGATAATGCGATACGGACAGTTGCTGCAGCTATAAAGGCAAATGTGAGCAATGACGCAGTCCCGGTAAGATTCGGCGGTGATGAGTTCCTGATAATCGAACATGACTGTGACCGTGCAAAAGCAGAACAGATCAGGAGAGGCATCTTGGAATATCTTGAAGAAAAAAACAGTGAAAAGAGCGCTCCTTACGATATCTCCGTAAGTATCGGATTTACAGTGACGGATCCGGTAGATCATCCTGATGTTGGACTGTCGGAATACATCAGGGATGCTGATAGGCTTATGTATGAGATAAAAAAAGAGATGCATAAGAAGAACGACCGCAGAAAAGCATAGATTTGTTAAAAAAGTGCTTGACAAAAGCACTTTTTTATTGTAATCTATGATAGCTATCAATGATAACTATAAATGTGAAGAATTTTAAAAGGGATAGAAACATGCCAAGAGATAAATCATTAAGCCATGCAAAAGTAAAGCAGGCTATAAAAGAGGAATTCTTAGAAAAAGGATTTGAAGGGGCGTCTATCAGGAGCATAGGTGCAAGAGCCGGCATGACTTCTGCCGGGCTCTATAGGCATTATGATGATAAGGCTGCCATGTTTTCTGCTATGGTGGATCCGCTTATTGAAAGTATACAAAAGTGGGTTGAGAGGCATAAAAACAGAAAATACGGACTTGTAAAAGATGGAACAAACCGACAGGATCTTTTTGGGGAAACTGTAGTTGACCTTTTTAAGGATGTTATAATTCCTCAGAAGGCAGAGTTCAGGCTTTTGCTCAGTGCTTCAGCAGGGACAAAATACGAGAATTTTATTCATGATTTTGTAGATCAAAACCAGATTGATTTTATGAATGCTCTTGATTACTTAAGAGAGCAGGGATATAAAGTGAAAAACATAGATAAGGAGGAACTCCATATGCTGCTTTCGGCGTATATTACAGCGTGTCTCGAACCCATTATACACGATTATGACGATGATAAAATAGATAATTATTTAAAAACTATCCAGGATTTCTTTATGCCCGGGTGGTTGAATCTTATGGGGATTAAATAAGAGCCTTCGAGGCTCTTTTTTAATCCCTTAGTTATCGCTTTGAAGTTAGTGATAACTAACCACTACGTGTATTTGTCTTTCTGAGCATAGCGAAGAAGCTTATGTCCTATAGAGAAAGATCCTTCGCTTACTCTTGGAATGACATAAAATACAATACAAAAGAATTATTTAACAAGGGAGGATCCCCAAATGGGAAAGACGGGAAATTTCGATCACATGAAGTTGATCGGACAGTACGCAGGCGGTCATAAAAAGCTGATCACACTTGGCAGATGCATAGCTGCTGTAAGTGCCATTATGACTATCATACCTTTTTATGACCTATGGAAGATTATCCGTATCGCCGTAAACGGAGAGGATACGGATGATATCAGTTTTTATGCATGGCAGGCAGTATTGCTTACCGTGGGTGCGCTTTTAGTATATATTACAGCGCTGCTTTGTACGCATATTGCGGCATTCCGTATTCAAGCGAATATGAGAAGTGCTCTCATGAGAAAAATCATCACACTTCCTTTGGGAGTATTTGATGAAGACGGTACAGGTAAGATCAGACGTATAGTAAACGATTCTACCGCAGCAACTGAAACATATATTGCCCATAATATTCCGGATAAAGTAGTAGCGGCTATAACACCTGTAGGTCTTATAGTCCTGATCCTGGCCTTCAACTGGAAGATAGGCCTGATATGTATGATACCTGCAGTACTTGGATTTGCATGTATGATGTCGATGATGGGCAAGGGCATGCAGGAAAAAATGAAGGAATACCAGAATTCCCTGGAGACCATGAGCAGTGAGGCTACAGAGTATGTCAGGGGTATTCCGGTAGTAAAGACCTTTGGACAGACTATATTTTCGTTTAAGAGGTTTAAGGCATCCATTGACAGCTATGGAAAGTGGACCACCGACTATACTCTGCATCTCCGATTCCCCATGATGGGATTTATGACATGTATTAATGCGGTATTTATCTTTATCGTCATAGCTGCATATGCTTTTACAAGAGACGGTATTCTTAATTCAGATATACTGGATATTATGTATTATATTATCGTGACGCCTTTGGTAACTGTAACTCTTACAAAAATCGCATATTCGGGAGAAGCCGAGATGACTCTTATCGATGCCATGAAGCGTGTAGAGGGTATCATGAGCATGGAGCCTTTGAATGAGAGTAAAACTAATGTAACTGCTAAGGATAACAGCATTGAACTGGACAAAGTAACTTACAGATACAAGGATGCCACAAGGGATGCTTTGAGTAATGTGTCTCTTAATATTAAACAGGGCGAGCATGTAGCATTTGTCGGTCCGTCAGGTTCGGGTAAGACTACACTTGCAGAGCTTATAGTACGATTTTTTGACGTAAGCTCGGGAGAGATAAAGGTAGGAGGTATAAATATAAAGGATCTTCCTCAGAAGAAGTTGATGGATATGGTATCCTTCGTATTCCAGGACAGCCGCCTGATCAAAGCTTCCATATTTGAAAATGTAAAAATGTCAAAGCCGGATGCTTCAAGAGATGAGGTAATGGCAGCACTTAAAAAAGCACAGTGCATGGATATCATAGATAAGCTTCCTAATGGTATAGATACGATAATCGGTGAGAAGGGAACATACCTTTCCGGAGGTGAGCAGCAGAGAATAACCATAGCCAGAGCGGTACTCAAGGATTCACCTATACTGATACTTGATGAGGCTACAGCCTTTGCAGATCCGGATAACGAGTCTAAGGTACAGGCTGCATTTGAGGAATTGTCCAAAAACAAGACATTGATCATGATAGCTCACAGACTCAGTACGGTAGTAAATGCCGATAAGATTTTCGTGCTTGATGACGGCAAGCTGGTAGAGAGCGGGAAACATGAGGAGTTGATGTCAAATAACGGACTGTACAGAAGACTGTTTGATGAATACTCGAAATCAATAGATTGGAAGGTGAGTGCGTGATGAAAAATTGGTTAAAACATAAATACGCTCTATCTGAAGAGGGCGCAAAAGATATGATAAAGGCATGCATCAGTGTAACATGCACCAATATAGTTCTGATGATGTCTTCAGGTATTTTATATATGCTGATAAAGGATCTGCTTGACAGGGATCTTTCTTCTGACAAAATCTGGATATATGCAGTGGCAAGCGCGGGTGTGATAATACTTATAGCGGTAACGAATTTTATCCAATACAATGCTACGTTCCTTTCTACCTATCGCGAGAGCGGCAGAAGAAGAACAACACTGGCGGAAACGCTGCGTAAACTTCCGCTGTCTTTCTTCGGAAAGAAAAATCTTACAGACCTTACTACCAATATTATGGGAGACTGCGCTCAGATAGAAACAGCGTCAAGCCACTGGATCCCCGAGCTTATAGGAGCTCTCGTATCTACCGGACTGGTAGGAATCAGCCTGTTTTTCTTCTTTGACTGGAGAATGGTACTTGCGAGTTTCTGGGTAATACCTGTATCTTTTATAATAATTCTTTCATGTTCCGGTGCAGAGAAGAGAGCTGTAAGGAAAAACTCAGCTATAAAACTCGACATGGCCGACGGAATACAGGAGTGTCTGGAATCCATCAGGGATTTACGTGCTAACGGTGCTGAAGGCAGGTATATGGAAAAACTCGAAGGAAAGATCAGAAGAGTTGAAAAAGAAGCATTGTATACCGAACTTAAAATGGCTGTGTATGTAAATGCTGCTACCATAATACTTAAAGTAGGTATCGGTACGACAGCGCTTGTAGGCGGAGCATTGTTCGCTAACGGTTCGATAGATATTCTGACCTTCTTCATGTTCCTGATGCTTGTAGCCCGTCTGTACGATCCGATGCAGATAACGCTTCAGAATTTTGCTGCAATAATTTCCTGCGGTATACAGTGTGAGAGACTTGATGAGGTCTTATCACATGAAACCCAGACCGGTAGTACAAATATGACAAATAAAGGTTATGATATAGAGTTTAATCATGTCGGATTTAAGTATTCGGATGATACCGATGTATTAAAGGATGTTACATTTACCGCAAAACAGGGTGAGGTTACTGCTCTTATAGGTCCTTCCGGTGGAGGAAAGACCACTATATCAAGACTTGCCGCAAGATTCTGGGATGTTACCGAAGGAAAGATAACTCTGGGTGGAGCGGATGTATCATCCATCGATCCCGAAACGCTTCTTATGAATTATTCCATCGTATTCCAGGATGTTACATTATTTAATAATACAGTTATGGAGAATATCCGTATCGGTAAAAAGGGCGCGACGGATGAAGAGGTTATGGCAGCGGCCAGGATGGCAAACTGTGATGAGTTTGTAAATCTGCTTCCTGATAAATATAATACGGCTATAGGTGAAAACGGAAGCGAACTGTCGGGTGGTGAGAGACAGAGGATATCGATAGCCAGAGCGTTCCTGAAAGATGCACCGATAATACTTCTGGATGAGGCTACTGCATCTCTTGATGCTGAGAATGAAACAGCCATTCAGGAAGCATTGTCAAAACTGATAAAGAACAAGACAGTGCTTATCATTGCACATCGTATGAGAACTATAGCAAATGCGGATCATATAGTGGTACTGAAAGACGGCGTGGTAGCAGAGGAAGGAAGACCTGAAGACCTGGCTAAAAAAGACAGTATATACAGCAGGATGACCAGGCAGCAGAGGATATCTCAGAACTGGGCTATGTAACTTGGGGGTATTGTGAGCACAACGTTGTAGTAATTATGCAGGGTTTCCTTGATCAGTGATAACAGAACATCATCCTTGGAGTCGTAGTTGCGATAGAATGTTTTTCTAGCAAGGCCGGCTTCAAGGATTATTTGTTTTACGGTTATTTCACTGTACGGATGAATTTTCATAAGTGGGAGAATAGCCTGTGTGATTTCTTTACGTGACCTGATGGCGGACGGATTTTTCTGAAATGTTCATATTTAAGTTCTCATCTTTCTGAAAGTGACACACATATATAAGATTGTGGCAACCCTACAGGTAACTTTTGGTTACTTGATTTTTGATTTTAAAAATAATATAATGTGCTTACAAGAATCAATAACCATTCGATCACTGGGACGGTTCTCTGATTGGCAGGAAAGGAAGATGATATGAAGAAGCATATTTTTAGGAAAGTTATGGTGTTTGCACTGGCATTGGTGATGATTGCCGGAGCATTTGTGAATCTAAGGGAGGTATCAGCGTCCGCCAAGTCAGCAGCTCCCGGAAAGCCAAAGGTGAAGATAACGGCTTTAAAAGAAAAAAAGGCATCAAGGTGACTATCGGCAAAACCAAAAATGCGGACGGCTTCAAGGTTTTTGTGTATTTCGGCTCGGATGAGAGCCTTTATACGATTGATGATAAGCCTTTGTGTGTCGATAATATGAGTTTTGAGGATTACAAAAATGTGGCTTCTGTTGATCAGAACGGGAAGAAGAAAAGGACGGTGAGCATCAAGGCATCCAGTATTTTGGGCAGTGAATTTGAGACCCTGTATCCCGGTACATATTTTGTGAAAGTAAAAGCATATAAAAAGGACGCGAAAGGAAAAATGACATACGGAAAGCTGAGCAAGGAAGTAAAGCTTAAGGTATCTGTAGATACCAAAACCGGTCGTACTTCTGCAGGTTATTCTATCGAGGATATAGCAAAGCTTAAGCAGGGTGACATTGTTACATTTGGAGCATATGAACAGGACTGCAATTTCGCTAACGGTCCCGAGCCTATTGAATGGATAGTTCTGTCAAAAAAGGATTCTCAGATCTTTCTTTTCAGCAAGTATGCACTGGACCGACTTCCTTATGATACAACTCAGTATAAGAAATGTATCTGGAAAGTCAGTTCCATTCGTAAGTGGCTGAACAAAAAGTTTTACGATGTAGCATTCAGCGAGGCAGAGAAGGCATTTATTGCTACCGTGACGAATGAGAATCCGTATTACATCACAAAAAACAAAACTGTTCCGGGCACTGATACGAAAGATAAAGTATTTATTCTTTCTGAAGCTGATGTCAATAACGAAGACTATGGATTGGACGGTGACTTAAGGGCATGTGTTATTACAGAATATGCGAAGGTAAGGGGAGCAGATCCTTCATACTGTGATTATTGGCTTCGAACCTTGGGCGATGATGAAGACGGGGCTAATGAAAGCTGTGCAAGTACTGTTAATTACAGCAGTTATGTATATTCGTTAGGTATGTGTACATATTTTGACTATGAGTATGATAACGATGAAGATTATGGTCTGGATATATCATATGGTAGTGCTGTCCGTCCTGCTATCGTGATAGACCTTAAAAAATCAGGTGATGATCATTGGGCTGAAGAATGGGATGATGAATGGAACGAAAATGATTACTGGGATGGTTTTGACAAGAACTTTAATGACGATGACGATGACGACTTAAATAATGAATTAGGTGAGACTGCCAACGGAAGGGTAATTGCGGCTACTTCTGGTGTAGTACTTAAGGAAGGTCCTAAAATGCTTCTGGACGGTGATGACCTTACTAAGTTCTGCTTTAGGGCTACTTCTGGGTATATCATCTGGGAAGCACCGAAAGCTCTGGAAGTTAAAGCGTATATCATGGAGACCTCAAATGATACGAAAAAGTATAAGGGAAGAAATCCAAAGTCATGGGTACTTTATGGCTCGAATACAGAGATCACCTCTAAGGACAGTAATGATTGGGAAAAGATAGATTCTGTTACAAATGATAAGAAAATGAAGGCGAAGAACTATAAATCATATACCTTCGAGCTTGCGTCTCCTTCTAAGACATACAAGTATTTTATGCTGGAAATCCTAGAAAATAAGGGGGATGAATGCACTCAGCTCTCGGAAATTACCCTGATAGAAGCTTAGAATTCGTAAAAATACAGGTGCCACATTGATGACTGTGGTTGACGGGGAATGGAGGACAACTTATGGCAATCAAACTGAAATTACCGTTATGAAAGAGATGCAAGCTATAGTAAGCAGGCTTAACAAGACAATGATCGATATTTCTTACGAAAACACAATAGGACATGCTTTGAGCTTCTTCTTGAGTGGTGTGCTTTGCTTCGTGATCAGTGCAATTTACAGTTATGTAGAAAAAAAGTATAAGAACAGTACTGAAACTAATGTGAATTAACAAAAAACTTGACAGATTTG
>JAEEKN010000243.1 GCA_016282435.1 Lachnospiraceae bacterium
CGTATACAAATATTGATCGGCAGATATTTACTTTCAAAAATTGCAATTTGCACCGGTATCAGGTTAATACCGCATTGGCGTTTCACCAGCTCTAAGCCCCATCTCCAATTCGGGAAGTATCATTATAAAGAGTGCTGTCAAAGCCCTATGGTTCCCCAACCATATTTTGACCTGTAGCCGTCGCTCCGGAGATTGCAGATGGATCCGATTTTTCCATATGTAAACAATCCCAATCACCGCGTATCAGGCCGTTGGCTCGGCGCTCCCTGTGTTATGCAAAGCTGCTATGGATTTATCAAGGAACGAGAATAGCTTTTTCTTTTAAAACCGCACGGATCTTATCCGCCTGAAAAGCACATTACTTCACAGGAAACTGCTACATAACCCATAACTAATATGCTTTATAAGATGCACAAAATCTTAGGTCCACGTAATCGACAGGAAAAAAGCAAAACTGTCTGTCCGTTCTTAATCACTTAGGCCTGAACCTTCGTATCTCCTCCTCCAGTTCGATCCAGACCGTGTTCTTGATATCATTAAAGATCGTACGATCATACGACAGTTTACCTTTATGAAGAGCTCTTCTGATTGCTTTATCTATATCAATCTCATATCTGACATATATGATCCTTATCGCTTCGGGATCATTATCCAGAGCAGCTCTCTTTATAACATCGGCATCAACATATTCGTAATCTTCAAATTCCTTTGGGGCCATCACCGTCTCCGATCATATTCCTCAGTTTTTCGAGAATCCTGTGTCTCATCAGATAAACATATTCTTTAGTCACGTGCATCATCTCCGCGATTTCTTCCGGAGTCAGTTCCCTGACAAAAGAAAGCTCGATATATTCCTTTTCACGTGGCTCTAATCTCTCCAGCGCATCCGCCAGCTCATCTCTTTTTACAAACAAGGAATAATCTTTTAACCTTACTTCATTTTTTTCGATATCAAAGACAGTTTCGACGGCTCCGATTCCATCGAATACATCATCCGGTTGGATAGGGAACTTCTTTCTCTCGCTGATCTCATGTTTTACGGCATTGATAACCTTGTATTTGATCATCCTCCTAATGAGCTCATCAAACTTGTGCTCAACATCATCAGCCGTGAAAGCCGTCCCATCCTCTAAGATCCAGTACCAGGACTTTCTTTCATTCACAACGTCTGCCTTTCTCAGACTTGTCCTGCTTTTCCCTGTCGAAGATATACATCAATTTCAAAAGGCGAAATCTTATCAAAAAAATGAAAAAAAAATATTTTTTTCTTTGTTATTACCCATATGGGTAACACAAGGAACAAAAAACGCCAGACTCAATAAAGAGTCTGACGTTTTGATAATTTGTCCGGTGATCGAATCCTGGCATGGGGCATACAGTCACCTCCTGCTGATCAAGCTGGCATAGTCAGTGATTCTCCGCCCTATAATTCAAGGGTAACAAAAGCACAGTCCGATAAACTGCACTCTTGTACCGGACCGGATAATTTGTTAAAATCCCCTTCGTACAAGGATTGTTCACAACATACATTCACAAAAACTGCTACTTTAGCCGTAAAAGGCGAAGGGCAGTTTTTTGTTTGCTCTTTTCCACCTTTCGCACGATGTGAAAGCATCTGTGCGGGTTATAGCAAGCACTGCCTGTGGCAAGCCACACGCGATAAAACTCACCTTTTTTTCCTCCCGGAATACATGTGAGTTTTGAGATCAGGGGAATATCCCCTGGCCCCTTGTGTATATCCCTTAACCTTTGATTTCTGTATTTACTAAATTGGAGAAAAATATGGCAAAAAGAGAAAGAAACAATGTTGTATATCTACGCCTAAATGATAAGGAATTATGGATCCTGAAGGAGAAAGTTAAGCTCTCAGAACACAGAAATATATCTGATTATCTGAGGCAGTTCATAGTGGAAGGTATTGTATATAACGTGGACTACAGGTACCTGAGAAAATACAATTACCAGCTCGGTAAGATAGGCACCAATATCAACCAGATAGCTAAGCGGATAAACGAGACCAGGAGCATCTATCAGAATGATATAGATGAGCTCAGAAAGGAGATGGATAAGGTATGGCAATTACAAAAATCCATGCTATCAGAGCAACCGTACAGGCAGCAGTAAACTATATCTGTGATAAGGATAAAACAGACGATCTTCTTCTGATTTCTTCCTTCGCCACATCACCGGAATCGGCTGCGGATGATTTCAGGTTTGCATTGTCAAAAACAGGCAGTGCCGATAAGAATCTGGCATATCATCTCATACAGTCATTTTCACCCGGTGAGGTATCACAGGAGGAAGCTCATGATATCGGAAAAGAGCTGGCTGACGGAATCCTTAAAGGTAGTCATTCTTACATCCTTACAACACATATAGACAAAGGGCATATTCATAACCATATTGTCTTCTGTGCAGCCGACTTTATGACCAATAAAAAGTATCATGACTGCAAGCAGACCTATCGCAGCATCCGTAACCTCAGTGACAGACTTTGCAAAGAGCATAACCTGTCTGTCATAGAGCAAGGCACAGGGCATATAAAGGATTATAAGGAATGGCAGTCCGAGAGGGCCGGGACATCCTGGAAATCAAAGCTCCGAAAAGACATAAATTCCACTATACACGAGGCCGGATCCTACGAAGAATTCATTTCCCTGATGCAGGCAAAGGGCTATGAGATCAAGGACTTTGAAATATCAGAAAATGCTCATAAATATATTGGCTTCAGAGCCCCCGGACAGGAAAGATGGATAAGAGGAAGAGAGTCTTCTCTCGGGGCCAATTTTACCAAAGAACGTATCAAAGAGCGGATAGATATTAACCTTCAAAGAAAAGCAGAACGACGTAAAACTCCATATCATCCGAGTTCTATCATCGATACAACCGAGGAAAAATTCACGAATAGTCCCGGACTTAAGACTTGGGCAGAAAGAGAGAATTTCCAGTTGGCTGCAAGGATCAGATCAGAGCTTGCCGGAAAAGGACTCAGATCCATTGAGGATATAAACGAAAGAATAGATTTCCTGCATAAACAGGCTGTCGCCGGAAAACGAACCACAGCAGATATGGATAAAAAGAAAAAAGCTGCAACCGA
>JAEEKN010000244.1 GCA_016282435.1 Lachnospiraceae bacterium
GTATCACAGATGTGGACTCTGAGCGCCCTTCAGCTTCATAACAATGCCATCATAGCATGTGATGAACAGGCTTGTGGAGAATTAAAAGTAGATACTTATAAATATTTCCTTGACATTTATAGGTCAGAGAGGTTATAATCCTTTATATTTTATATATGGAGGATAAAATGTCAACAAACACCAAAAAGCACGCTGATCAGAATGACAGTAAGCTTAAAAAATTCCTGAAAAAGCAGAACATTGAGATTTCTGCTAAACGTTACTTCATCGATGCCCTGGGAGCTATGGCACAGGGACTCTTCTGTTCACTCCTTATCGGTACCATCATCAACACGATAGGTACCCAATTCGGGATATCTTTCCTGACTGAGACGGTAGCCACCATTGCAGGAAAAGATTACACCGTAGGAGGACTTGCGACTGCTATGAGCGGTCCGGCTATGGCGGTAGCCATCGGATATGCGCTGAAGTGCCCGCCGCTGGTACTGTTCTCGCTCATCACGGTAGGATTCGCATCAAACGCACTGGGCGGAGCAGGAGGACCTCTTGCAGTATACTTTATCGCAGTCATCGCATCGGAAGTAGGTAAACTGGTATCAAAGACCACAAAGATCGATATACTCGTGACACCCACAGTGACCATAGGAGTAGGAGTATTCTTCTCATGGCTTATCGCCCCTCCTATCGGAGAAGCTGCAAACTGGGTCGGAACAGTTATCATGAAAGCTACCGATCTTCAGCCCTTCTTCATGGGAATAGCAGTATCCGTACTGGTAGGTATGGCACTGACATTACCCATCAGTTCGGCAGCCATATGTGCCGCACTGTCCCTCACGGGTCTCGCCGGAGGAGCAGCAGTAGCGGGATGCTGTGCACAGATGGTAGGATTTGCGGTCATGAGCTATAGAGAGAATAAAGTCGGCGGACTTATCTCACAGGGCATAGGAACCAGTATGCTCCAGATGCCGAACATAGTCAAGAATCCACGTATCTGGATACCTCCGACACTTGCTTCGGCCATCACCGGACCACTGGCTACCTGCTTGTTCAAACTTGAGATGAACGGCGCACCCGTATCATCGGGTATGGGAACCTGCGGATTCGTAGGCCAGATAGGAGTATATACGGGCTGGGTAAACGATGTGGCAGCAGGAACGAAGGATGCCATCACAGCATTTGACTGGATAGGCATGATCCTCATCTGCTTTGTATTACCGGCCATACTTTCCTGGCTTATATGCCTTCTTTTAAGAAAAGTCAACTGGATAAAGCCGAACGATCTGAAGCTCGAATAACATGTAAAAATTTGATATGAATAATCATAACTGTACTTTTTGTAAAAAAAGTACAGTTTTTTATTTAAAAGATATTTGCTATAATCAATTCCAAGGGGGACCGGATCATGTTTAAGGAACCTATATCGATAAACTATATAAAGCTTCAGCCCTACTTCGGAAGCTACAACGGCATCAGCTTCGCGCTGATCAAAAAAGAAGAGAAGCTGGAAGCCTACCTGTATCCCGGACCGTTCGGATTCGATGCCACGCCCGATGAGAAGAAGCTAAAGGCAGAATTCGAGTTCAGCAAAGAAGGCTATGAACAGGCGGTGTCCTGGATGGACGAACATTTTGGGGAGTTTGAGATCATACCGCACGGAAAGCGGTTTTCATTAGAAGAGATTAGTAAAGGTTAAGCGGAGGTGTATCATGGGACTTTTTTTCAAGAGTAAAGAGGAAAATCAGCTGGATCTTCTTATAGAGAAAATCAAGATGAACATTTCTAATAACTATAAGGACACAGCACTTCAGGATGTCGCCAAGTTCGAGGAGACACTGAAGACTCTTGTTGAAAATAAGAAGATAAAGGATTACAAGGCAGAAGACTATACCGAGATCCTGGACGAGTTTAAAGAGAAACTCAAGGGTGTATCCAACAGCGAGCAGAAGCCTTACTGGTCGTAATATAATCATATCTTAATACATAAAAAATGCAACTGACCCAACAGGGAAAGTTGCATTTTTTATGATATATTTATTTGATGAGTAACAATGGTTCAAGCTTGTTTATGGTTTCTTTATCGCATACAGGCACATCCGCACATCTAAACGGAATCCCCAATGCTTCATACTTAGGAATACAGAGCTTGTGGAACGGAAGCAGCTCTATCTTCTTCAGGGTGGGATATGAGCGTGCTATCTCGGCCATCTTACCTACTTCTTCCTCGGAATCGGTGTAACCCGGTACTACCACGTGTCTCACCCACAGGGGGACAGAGCAGTCGGTCACCAGGTCAAGGAACGAACGTACTTTCTCCAGACTTCCGCCTGTATACTCACGATACTCCTTTTCTGTAGTAAACTTTATATCACAGATGACAAGGTCTGTTACAGATAGAAGATTCTTATATTTGGTATATATCGGATTTATGTCATACAACTGCCCTGTAGCTTTGGTAACTTCGTGAGAACATTTGATGGGCTCACTAAAATCTCTGATATCCTCGGGAAAATTCCCGGAAGTATCAAGACATGTATGAACCCCGTTCTCATGTAGCAGTGTAAACAGTTCAGTCACAAACTCAGCCTGCATCAGAGGTTCCCCTCCGGACACGGTCACACCGCCACCATTAGCAAAGTACGGCTTGTATCTTAAAATCTTAGTGACCAGTTCTTCGGCCGTATATGGTGTGCCGAGGCGGGTGGAGTCATATGCTTCGCCCCTGTTGTCACGTATAGATGCATCTGTACCGGATTCACAAGTGTTTTTTTCAGGTTTGGAAACGAGCCATGTGTCAGGGTTATGGCAGTACATGCATCGGAGAGGACACCCCTGCAGGAACACACAGAATCTGATACCCGGGCCGTCGACCGCACCCATGCTCTGAAGGGAGTGTACATATCCTATAATTTCTTTTGTCATAAGCATTTACCTCACTGGTTACATAGCACATAACACGAAGATTCCTTCTATGGGAAGATTTTATTATGTTTATTAACGACGATAACTGGTATGTAATAACGGGGACGGTTCTCACCGTCACATCCGGGATGTGACAGGAAGAACCGTCCCCATTGTCACATAATCTATAGGATTACAC
>JAEEKN010000245.1 GCA_016282435.1 Lachnospiraceae bacterium
AGACAGCTATAATAAGTTTACAACAGAAGGAGAATGAACATGGCAGATGACGTAAGACAGAAATCAGACGAACTCGCAAAACAGCTCTGGGCTATCGCTAACGAGTTCCGCGGGAACATGGATGCGTCGGAGTTCAAAAACTACATTCTCGGGCTTATCTTCTACCGCTATCTGAGCGAGAGGACCGAGGATTACATGGATGAGCTGCTGAAGGACGATAACATCACTTATGTAGAGGCGCTTCAGAATAGCGCCTATACCGATATAGTGCGTGGATGGTCTATGGAACATCTCGGATATATCATCGAACCGCATAATCTCTGGAAGAGCCTTATAGAAAAGATAAAAAGCTCAGAGTTCTCGGTAGAAACCCTAGAAAAGGCTGTAAACGCACTTTCGGCATCTACCATTGGACAGGAATCAGAACTTGCGTTCAAGGGACTGTTCAACGACATGAACCTCAAGGCAGACCATCTCGGGAAGGAAGTCTCGGACAGGACTCGCCTCATATCAACGGTCATGCTGAAGATAGACGATCTGAGCTTCAACGTAAAGGATACGACCTTTGACTACCTCGGCACCGCATATATGCAGCTTATAGGTCTGTTCCAGAGCGGAGCCGGCAAGAAGGCCGGAGAATTCTTCACCGCGACTTGTGCAAGCAAGCTGATTGCGAAGATCGTAACTTCCGGTCTGAGCGAGATAAAGAATGCCTGTGATCCCTGTGCGGGTTCCGGTTCGCTTCTTCTCGAAGTCAAGAACGCTCTTAAAGATCACAAAGTCGGTCATTTCTATTCACAGGAGCTTAACAGCACGACATACAACTTGAACCGTATGAACATGCTACTCCATGGGGTATATCACAAGAACTTTACCGCCTATAATGACGATACTCTGAGGAATGACAACTTCTATGAGGACGGCAGGCCTGTACTCTTCGAAATACAGGTTTCAAATCCTCCTTACTCGGCTCCAAATTCGGCTTCTGATCCGTCATACCTTGATGATGTGCGTTATTCCTCATGCGGAGTGCTCGCACCCAAAACAAAAGCAGACATGCAGTTCGTAGAGCACATGGTATATCACATGAGTGAAGAAGGAAGGATAGGCGTTCTCCTTCCTCATGGTGTACTTTTCAGGGGAAATGCAGAGGAAACCATAAGACGTTATCTTATTGAGAAGCTGAACGTACTTGATGCGGTCATCGGGCTCCCGGCAAATCTGTTCCATGGCACAAGCATACCGGTAGCATTGCTCATCTTCAAGAAAAAGAGAAACGGGAACTCCGGCAATATCCTTTTCATAGACGCTTCAAAGGAATTCGAGAAAGGCAAACAGCAGAACACCCTTACGGATGAGAATATAGACAAGATCGTTGATGCGTATGTAAACCGCAAAGATATAGATAAATTTGCCCATGTAGCATCTATGGATGAGATCGTGCAGAATAACTATAACCTTAATATACCCCGTTACGTCGATACTTCCGAACACGAGGAAAACATAGACTTGACCAAGGTCTCTGCTTCAATAAAGGGACTGCAGGGAGAGATAGATTCCGTATCTTCCGAGTTAAAGAAGAACTTTGATGAACTCGGGCTTGATTATCCGTTCTAAGGAGGGTTATATTTATGGATGATAAAAGAAAAACTCCTAAGCTCAGATTTCCGGGCTTTATTGACGATTGGGAACAGCGTAAGTTCAATGATGTGTTTGATGGACTGCAAAATAATACTCTTTCAAGGGCTGAACTAAACTATGAAAGTGGTAATGTAAAGAATGTTCATTATGGTGATGTTCTTATAAAGTTTGGAGACTATATAGATGTTTCTGTAGCAGAACTACCTTTTATTACAAATGATGAAAATATAGCAAAATACAGTGGCTCATTCTTACAGGACGGGGATATCATTATCGCAGATACCGCAGAAGATGATACGGTTGGAAAATGCAGTGAAATTGTGGGTTCTGAAGGTGTCAAACTACTTTCAGGATTACATACAATTCCTTGCAGACCCAAACAGAAATATGCTCCTAAGTATCTCGGTTATTATATGAATTCGGACGCTTATCATAAACAGCTTAAACCTTTGATGCAGGGGATAAAGGTAACTTCAATTTCAAAGGGTGCATTGCAAGATACAAATATTATGATGCCGAAATCATATGATGAACAAGCTAAAATTGGTATCTTTCTTTCTAATATCAACAACCTTATCACCCTTCATCAGCGTAAGCTTGAACAGATGAAAGAATACAAAAAGGGGTTGCTCCAAAAGATGTTTCCGAAAAATGGCGATACGGTTCCGGAGATTCGTTTTCCGGGATTTACTGACGCTTGGGAACAGCGTAAGTTAGGTGAATGGTGTAATTTTATTAACGGCGACAGAAGTAGCAATTATCCAAGCGCTACAGAATTTGTTGAGGATGGTATACCATTTGTAGGGTCCGATTCGTTGGGTTCAACATTAATAGACAAAACAAAATTAAGGTTCATAACTTCAGAAAAATATGAGCAAATGAATGGCTTGAAAATTGAGAAGAATGACATTCTCTATACATTACGTGGTGCAGGCTTCGGGAAGTGCTCTATAGCTGATTTTTCAGAGGGTACAGTAGCTTCGTCATTAGTAGGTATAAGGTGTAATGAATCACTGCATGCTAAATTCTTGATTCAATGGTTAGGTTCGGCGAATGCAGAAAATGAAAAGAATAAAGCAGTGAATGGGTCAACAGCACAAAACATATCTGTTGAAGATATGAAAAAATACTGTATTTCCGTTCCATGTATGGCAGAACAGGATAAAATCAGCGAATACTTATACAATCTCGATAACCTTATCACCCTTCATCAGCGTAAGTTGGAACAGATGAAAGAATACAAGAAAGGTCTGCTTCAGCAGATGTTTGTGTGAGGTGACCGAATATGCCGAGACAGAAAAAAGATTACATCACACTGAACATGAAAGTGGATGCGAACATAATGCAGCGCTTTAACAAATATTGTGAAGAAGTGGGCCAGACGAAAACGCTGGCCTTCGAGCGGATAGTTTCCGCCCATATCGATAAATACGAGAAAAACAAGAAGAAAACGTCGGGATAAACGCCGATAACATGGACGTATTAAAAGCCGTTCTCCGGGGCAGCAACGATAATGAGATCGACGCGTTCAGATATCGTTAGTAAAAACGAACAAGGGGCTGTGAAAAACCGGAACTAAAATAGTCCACGGTTTCACAGCCCCTTTTAAATAATATTCTATTTAGACCTAAAGAGTACGGGGTGGCTATGCTAATTAAATGACATTACCCCTTTCTCATAAATCATTGTACTTAAAAATCACTATCATTTGATGATCTTAACGTTTTCATCGGCAGCAGCACGAATATCGGTATCACAGTTTCTCACATCGAGACTTGTCAGCTGATTGTCCCAACAGTGCAACACTGTCAGTGCGGTGTTCTTGCTCACGTCCAGGCTTGTCAGCTGATTGCCCCTACAGTCCAACCATTCCAGTGCGGTGTTCTTGCTCACATCCAGGCTTGTTAACTGATTGTAGCAGCAAACCAACGATGTCAGGGCGGTGTTCTTGCTCACATCCAGGCTTGTCAGTTGATTGTCGTAGCAGTCCAACCTGGTCAGTGCGGTGTTCTTGCTCACATCCAGGCTCGTCAGCTGATTACGATAGCATTCAAACTCTGTCAGTGCGGTGTTCTTGTTCACATCCAGGCTCGTCAGCTGATTGTCGCGGCAGTCCAACCTTGTCAGTGCGGTGTTCTTGCTCACATCCAGGCTTGTCAGCTGATTATTGCTACACCACAACCATTTCAGTGCGGTGTTCTTGCCCACATCCAAGCTTGTCAGCTGATTATAGTTACATACCAACACTGTCAGTGCGGTGTTCTTGCTCACATCCAGGCTTGTCAGCTTATTTTTGTCACAATACAACCGTGTCAGGGCGGTAAAGAATTCTATTCCTTTGAGGTCTGTTATTCCTTTCCTAACTACACCTAACTCTTTTATATTGCGTTCTGTTTCATCCAGCTTTCCGTTTCCGTCCAGATCTATAACCTCTTTTATGTAAGTTCTAAAGTTTTCATCAGGGAAATTGGTCTCATTGATCTCCACATCTCCTTTAACAACGGAAGATGAATTTAACGAGATACTTACGGCTTTGCTGTAAGAACCGTATACTGTCTTACTTCCCGATTTTGTATATGCTTTTACCTTAAATGCATATTTTCCCTCTTTCAGTCCTTTTACCGTATACGTCCTTACGGCTGTCCCGGTCTTTTTTAAAGTCTTTATCTTTTTATACTTTGCTTCTCCCGGAGCCT
>JAEEKN010000246.1 GCA_016282435.1 Lachnospiraceae bacterium
AAATCAAAAAAATTACAGAGCCGGGGCATTGATCGTCACATATCCGGAATACCTTTTCTTGGTGGAATCCATTTTTTGATAGCCGGTCTGATCAGTCCCGTTAAATGGCTGGCTGTTTTTTGTGTTCTGGATTATTATTTTTGGAGTTTTTTATATGCTGTCTTCATTGGAGACAGGTCGAAGAAAGATGATGATTCCGGTAATGCTGATAAATGAAGGGGTTAAGATAACGGAAAGACTTGAAAAGAGTAAATTGACATCAGTCAGGAACGGGAAAATCGTTCGTAAAGATACTTTTTTATATGTTTGGAAAATACACCTGTACCTCCTTTTACTCTATGAGATAATTATAACACAAAAAGATAAGTCCGAGGCGACTAGCCTCGGACTTTGTCTTCAATCTGAAGCGGAAACATTGATAAATTCAATGTTTCCGCTTTTTGGGAATAAAAATAAGCGCGAGACGGGGATCGAATTCGGGATAGCCCCACAAACCCAATAAAATCAAGGAGAAAAGCACTCTATCCATGGGCTGTCCCCATTTTTGTCCCCATTTTTATAATCCCATCTTCTTATCAAATTCATCGGCATCAATCCAACCTTCCTTATTGGCTCGATCTTCAGCTCTTTTTAAGTCCTGTGCCAATGTATCAGTTGCCTTCATTCGGTCATGGTCTCCGCTTAACCTCTCAGACCTTGCCTCTGATATCTCAGCATTTATCTCATCCAAGGACATTTCCGGTAACGAAGATGCTTCTGAACGTAATTCGTTGAAAGCAGCTCTAAAATCTTCTCTTGTACCGGTATTTTCCATGTTTCCTATCACCCTACCAAGTTATAATCTGATTCAAATAGTTATAACACCTTGTATATTCTTGCTTTATAAAACCATAATCGGAACTCTTGTCCAGAGTACTTATACTGTCAATCCCTACATATTTAAGTAACGCTATCAGGTCTTTTTTATCTGTACTCCTCGGAACCAGACCGCCGTCATGAATTGCTTTGGCCTTTGTGCCCATAAGTCCCTTTATATCTGCAATCTTTAAGTTTATATGCTTAAACTCATAACTTATATTTTTCCAGCTAATACCTTCAGATAGCCCAAGGAATCCTTCAAGCTCTGCACAATCTGTGTTCAGCCATTCACTATCTATACCTAACTCTTTGCCGACTTCTTTAACCAGACCCAAAACTTTATCATCATAACCTTTAGTAAGTGAATCTATATCTATAGTGTAACCGTCTTTCCTGATACCGTAATATAACATGGCAAAGCCGCCTATTGCGTATATATCAATGCTACTTATCTGTTCTCTTTCAAGAAGACCGTCAAGCATATTAAGAGCAGCAATAAAATCATTTAATGAATTTCTTTTCATCTTTCGTCCTTTCAATACACAACGTTCATCTTCTTGTATATATTATCTTCAGGTAAAGGATTGTCATCTATTACAAGTGCTTCACTTAATGAATTGACATTTTTAATGGAACTTATATTATGGTATTCATCAAAAAGGAAATCATAATTATAATAGCCTATTATACATTTTATCAGGACCTGAGTTTTGTCTGACATTTTTGACACGTCCATCTTCTTTATCTCATCGGAATGTTTCTTATAGTAAAAGAACATTCTATGAAGAACCCTGTGAAGATAAAAGAAGTCGTCTTTTGTCCACCCATCCTGTTTTTCATAGTAGATTTCTGTCATATCGTATCCTTTCAAAAAACGAATAAGAAATGTTTGCTCTTGTATTATACTACATATTATCACAAAAAACAACATAGAAGGTTAAATCCATAAAGGTGTACCTTTACAGACACAGGGGTACATCTACAATCCATTGAACGAAAAAGAGAGCTATGAGGCTCTAACAGCGGCATTAAGTTCTAAACCGCTTTCAGATACCCCTGAACATGATGAGGACAACAATAATATCATTTCCATCGCTTCAAAACAGCAAAAACCACGTTGTCCCCAAAATGTCCCCATTTGTCCCCAAAATATTATTCAAAACAAAAAGCGGAAGTACTGATAAACTCAGGACTTCCGCTCCATAAAAGCAAGCGCGAGACGGGGATCGAACCCGCGATCTTCGCCTTGGCAAGGCGACGTACTACCACTGTACCACTCGCGCATCTTCGTGCTCTCTCTTGAGCACGAATGATATATTACACTATATTTTTCGTTTTGTCAACACTTTTTTGAAAAATTTAGAAAATTTTTTAAAAAAAATTTTTAAACATGCCGAAAGCCCGCATAAATACGGGCTTTCGGGGATTTTTAGGTATCTGTCCTGTATTATTTGTTTTCACTTACGGAGTACTCATCTAAAACGTACTCTCTGCACCAGCCGCCGTAGAAAGGCTCTGTGTACTCAGGTAAAACTAAAACAACGTTACCATCATTGTTTATATAGTATGAAATATCCGACTCCTTAACATTTGCAGCAAATGTATCTATCTGGTCTTCCATGCCTTCAAACTCACCCGATGCCACGATTTTCTCTACCAGAAGCTTCTTGATAGTATTCCACTTCTTGCCTGTGATCTTGCTGAGGCTCAGTGCTTTTCCGGTATCGAGATCAAATACATAACCTCTTATCATAGTATTATGAACTCCTCCGGCATACCACTCATGATCCATGACAACACAGATATAGTTATCATCTGCATAACTTACATTTGGATTCACATATTCAAAGTATACATCATTATAGCTACTCTCGTTTGCTGAAGTCTCAGCATAATCATAAAGAGTGGTACAATCAAATCCTTTTGCTATCTTCTTAAGACTCTTGTTGATTTTCTTTATTCCTGACTTAAATCCGTACAGCTTGAGTGATCCAACAAAGCAGTTTGCTATGATCTTGCCTTCCTTGCCTTCATAGGTCTTGGTCATATCCTTGATATTATAAACCCAGGTATAAGGCTCATAATCCTCAGCTGCCGAAATCGGTACGTTAGCTAATACTGATACTGCCAGGACTAAGCAAAGAGCAAGTCCCATGATCTTGTTAAAAATCTTTTTCATCTTCCTTTGCGTCATTTGACGCGCTCCTTTCATAATATGGTTTTTCTTTTTAGAGTTTTTGACCTCGCATCATATTTTATATCTTTAAAATGTAAATGTAAAGAGGATAATTGAAAAGCGGGGAAAATTTAGTAAAATGATTAAACCTCTCTATAGGCTCCTGAATCTTTTCGACCTGTCCTTCACTCTCTGTACCGTCTTTTCGGCTTCTTCTTTATCCATGAGACGCCTCACCCCGAACAGTCTGTCAGAGGCAAGCATAATGCCTTTTAGGTAAACCTGGGCGATGTATCTGATACAGGACGAACACTCATAGATGTCCTTCAGGACAAATGCCGGCTCTATGCTGGGTTCGTCAGTTTCGTTCTGTATCTCTGTGATGTACACATATGACATGTATGCTGCAAGCCTCCTTTCAAGGGGCATTTCCGCAGCCCTACCAAATGATATGTGATCACCCAGGTACATGGTGAATTTCGATGGTTCAAAATCCCCAAACAGCATGATATAAAAGTCTTTGACAGTCACTCCGTCCTCCGTCTGCCAAACGACTCTATCAGTCCATGGCCTTTATTCGTATGGTATAACTGTCACAGGCAGCCAGTGACTCTGTCTTAAATACTCCGTCCGTATTTTCAGATTCTTCGCCTGTCCAGAGGTCTGTCACCTTGTAT
>JAEEKN010000247.1 GCA_016282435.1 Lachnospiraceae bacterium
GTGCTTGGAGCCGCTTTTCTCTTCGCCGCATCCGTCGCATGTAAAGCTGCCGCAGGCTGCCAGTGACATAGCAGTTACAACTGCCATACATAATACTGCAAGTTTCTTTTTCATTTTTACTTTCCTCCCTGTTTTTAATACGGGGAGTATGTTAACATTTTATTAGCATTTATTCAAGAGGGAAGAACTACCTTCTAATATAATAAAACCACCCGCCATAAGGCGGGCGGTAAGAACTTTGAAAACTGAGAATTTATTCGCGGGAAGCAAGAAGGGCTTTGAGCCAGGCGATTTCCTGTTTCTGGCTTGCGTTTTCATCCTGAAGTTTGGAAATAGTCTGATCCTTTTCAGAAATAAGATCTTCCATTCCCTGTTGGCGCAGGATAAAATCCTCACGGGCTTCACATTCCTGCTGGATACGTTCGTCTTCGGACAGTTGATATATGGTTTCAGCAGCGTCGCTTAAGCTGACATCTTGTGAGGCAAGCATTTTTATCTCCTCCCATGTTTGTGACTTAAACAGTCTGGCCCATTTGTCGATATTATATCGTTTATCTTCCTCTGTTGCAAGGGAGATGTTTGTAAGGTCGATCACCCGGATAGATAGTTTATCTATGAATACATGATGGGTTTTAATATCCGTAAGCTTGTAAGTTACATAGAAGCTGGGATGATCCGGGAAGAGGGTATAAGAATGAGACGGCTGCCGTTGTTAAAGCTGATATTTACATCGAGGATGATGATTCCTGCATTATCCGGACAGCATTCCTGAAACATCCGGACAAGATTCTTGTAACACGCGGACAAGATTCCTGAAACATTCGGACAGGATTCCTGAATTATTCGGACAAGACTGGCATCTTATAACAACTCCTTTTAAGATGTACCTACAGGTACATTTTAGGAGGAACCATTATGAGGTGCTTAGACTTTATGAAGATCACAGAAATCCTTCGTCTCAAAGAGATGAACCTTTTCACTTACCGTGATATTGCTAAGAGCGTGGGATGCTCAAAGACTACGGTTGGTGATGTCCTTTCAAGGTGCCGTGAATGCGGTCTTACATACGCGAATGCTGCAGGCATGACACAGGATGAGATAAATCAGCTGGTCTATCCTGAGTCTTTTGGCCCCAAACAGGTCAAAGAAGAACCTGATTGGGAACATATTCATGCAAGACTGCAATCCAGCCGTAAGATCAATCTCCAGTATATCTGGGAGAATGAATACCGTCCTGATCATCCGGATGGTTACAGCTACAGCCGCTTCTGTGCCAAATACACAGATTGGAAGAACGCTACCGGTAAAAAGGTGGTCCTTCCGCAGGAACGAGAGCCGGGCAAGGAGCTCTTCATCGACTGGATCGGGGATAAACTCCCTTGCGTGGTTGATTATGACACCGGTGAAGTCCGGGAAGCCCATTTCTTTGTTACCACATTGGGTGATGGTTCCTATCCGTTTGTTGAGGCTTTCCCTGATGAAACCCAATTAAACTGGAATCAGGGCCATATCGATGCATTGGAGTGGTATGGTGGCCTCCCCCGCATCTTTGTTCCAGATAACTGTAAAACAGCTGTTGTACACACAAACCTTTATGATCCGGAATTAAACCATGCGTACCGTGAGCTGGCGCGTCATTATGAGATAGCGATCATCCCCGCGCGCATTATAAAGCCGAAAGACAAGGCATCCGTGGAATCTGGCGTTGGCTGGCTTGAAACCTGGCTGCTGGAGTGGCTGAAAGATAAACTCTACTTCAGTTTTGAGGCTCTCAACCATGATATCCGGGAACGGGTGATCGAATTATCCAAAAGGAACTTCAAGCACCGTGAGGGCAGCCGCGAAAGTATATTTCTCGCACTGGATAAACCCTGCCTGCGCCCTCTGCCCGCCGAGCCCTTTGAATCATTCCTCACAAAGATGGTCACCAGGGTTCCCAATAATTATCACATCGAGTATGACGGCTTTTATTACTCGGTACCATACAAGTATTATTCCCAGCCGGCCGTAATGCATATCTTCGCAAAGAAGATCGAGGTCTATACAAAAGATGGTGAACGCATCGCAATACATCAAAGGCACTTTAGTGGCAGGCGTTACGTAACTGATTCAGAACATATGCCTGAAAACCATAAAGCCGTGGTTGCATTCAAGTCATTTGATGGTAAATATTACCGTACCAAAGCTGCATTGATCGGTCCGTCCACAGGAGCCTTTGTTAAAACACTACTTGAGAAAGCTGACTTTGAAGAACAGGCTTATAAATCCTGTATGGCAGTGATCAACTTTCCTAAGACATACGGTGATGCCAGGGTTGAGAATGCCTGCGCTAAAGCGATAAGTCTCAATTCTGTATCATATACAACGCTGAAGAACATCCTGAAGAATGGTCAGGATACTCAACCCGCAACCACAAACACCGATGCGGAAACTCCAACTCCATACCATGAAAATCTCCGTGTCGGAGAATGGGAATGAGAAGGAGGTACCCATCATGAACTTTCAGACCAATGAACAGCTGTCTAAAATGAAACTCCATGCTATGAAGCTGGAATACAAGAGACAGCAGGAACTACCGGCCATGGCAGATCTGGATTTTGATGAGCGTTTTTCCATGATCGTCAATGCACAGTACAATGCAAGGAATAATGCCAAGGTACAAAGGCTTATCAAAGCCGCCGGACTGCGGGAGCCGACAGCATATCTGGCAAATATCGACTACGATACAGCCCGTAAGCTGAAGCGGACAGATGTAGCCCGTCTATCCGATTGTGAATGGATAAGCAATGGCGCTAATCTGATCATCACCGGAGCGACCGGAGTAGGAAAGACGTACCTGCTCTCTGCATTTGGGCGTGAAGCCTGTATGAAAGGCCTGTCGGTTAAAAGCTACCGCGTTCCGCGACTGCTTACAAACCTATCCATCGGCCGAGGGGACGGATCATACAACAAGCTTATGCAGGATATGATAAAACCGGCACTTCTCATACTTGACGATTTTGGCCTGAAGCAGCTTGATCTGGCTGCCACGCAGGATCTGCTGGAGGTTGTTGAGGAACGCCATCATGCAAAGCGTTCAATAGCTATATCTGCGCAGCTTCCTGTAAAGGAATGGCCATCAATTTTCAAGGATCGGACTATAGCAGATGCGATACTGGATCGTCTGGTACGAAATGCCTATCGTTTCGACCTTAAGGGACCGTCCAGGCGACCTACGGTCGAGCATCAGCCTCCGGCTGATGACAGCAAATGAACTTTGTGATACACTGCAAACAATAGATGTCAGCTTGTCCCTCTGGGACAGTGTTCTTGTCCGCATGTTTCAGGAACACTGTCCGTATATTTCGGGAACGTTGTCCGCGAGTTATAAGAACGTTGTCCCAGATTGGCAAGAATCATCACATCGAGGATTATCATTTTATCTGAGACACGTTCACCGAGTATGATGGGATGTTATAATGGTAGGCGCAGGGTTTGACATTTACTTTTGAAGTATAGTCTTTTCTAAATATGTCTGGTAGCTGTCCTATTGTGAATTGTAGCTATGTATATGTTATACGAGAAGGAACAAAGCATTGATATTCTTAAATTAATGACAGAATGATGGTAATATGTAACAGAGATAAGAAAAATGTCGAAGTTTGAAGGAGGTAGTGGAAAGATGGTTGATAAAGATATTAATGAATTATGGGAATCCGGCAAAGAAAAGGAGTGGAAAGAGAGACTAAGTAAGTATTATACGATGGATTCTGTTCAGAAAAATATATGTTTGGAATGTGAACTTGCCGAAATACATAACCAGTTAAGTTATATCAAAAATATGAATGGAGAACAGTTTTATCAGTTCCTACAAAATAAATATTTTGTATGGAAGTTCACACAAGCTAATTATTGTCGTGCCAATCAAAATAGACTCAAAAGCCAGGATAGAAATGTATTATGTGGGATAAAAGAGAAGATTTTTTCTATATATGAAGGCAAAACTGTTGATGATTGGGCCTTATTAAGAACTGTTATGGAGATAAACGGATTAGCAGTTGCTGGCGGAAGTGGATTGTTGTCTATACTGTTTCCTGAATTGTTTGGGACGGTTGATAAGTTTGTTGTGAAAGCCTTAAAGAGTATTGAAGAGTATAGTAAAGATTCCATACTTATCTCTTGTAAGGAAGATTCATGTGGAATCAATATAAAACAAGGTTTGCACATAGAAAGCATTCTTAGGAAAAAGGCAAAAAAATTGAACAAAACATTTAATACTACTGATTGGACGCCACGTAAAATAGATATGGTTCTTTGGACATACAGGAAATTGCTTACTGATTGATGTGGAGCAGGGAGGGTGAGATGCTTAGGATCTGGTTTGGAGATATGGAAGAAGTTAATGTTCTCCATAATGTAAAGACGTTTTTTAATAATCAATATCAATACTCGTGGCTGGATGACGATTTTGTTAAAGATCTTGTACGATCGGTTGATAGATCAATAGTAGAATCGCCTGAGTGTATCAAGAGTCCGGTCCTGCGTCAGATACCGCCGGTACGTCTTTCAGGTGGAACCAAAGCCGTGATCCTGATGAAGTATTGTCCGGATAGGGTGATTAATGCGTCTAATTGTGGCGATAATTGTGCAGAGTGGATATTGAGGCTTGGTAATGAGAGAGATCTGCTTATTAATCTTTATCATATAATGGAGTTTCCGGGAGATACTTTTGAGATCGAGATTGTTAATACTAAGACCATCGTCCACAATATGAAAGAGCTTGTTGACGTAGCGGTTGATATTTTGTAGTACATTTGATAGAAAGCCGGAGCATAACCGATAGGCTCTGAGCCCGAGGGTCAGACCACAAACTGAGGTGAAACATAGTGGGAATAAAAACAGAAGATTTTTGCAAAAATATACCACCAAAGGAAATGACCACAGATATAGATTGGCTTAATATTTATGATAGTTTTGAGCCGGCTGATTTGGAGCGGAAATTCCTGAATGAGTGCGCAAGACGATACCCATATGAAACCTGCTATAGGTATGATACGCCACATAGTCCGGTAGCAGAGAGGCTGGAAGATGCTGAACAAAGCTCGAAGTCCTATCGAAGAAATCTTGAAGACTGTGTTAAACGGATTGAAAAGGAAGGATTGACACCACGTACTTATAAGCAGGCGAGAGAGAGCCTTATCATGGCTATTGGCATGAAGGGGGTAGTGGAGTATGTGAGACGCGAATATGATAACCTTGGAGAAGAAGGTAGACGTATACAGGCTGAGGAGTACAAGCTTTGGGAAGAAGACTGGCAGGAGCAGCACGATCTGATGCAGTATGAGTATGCAGAAGTTTCTGTTCATGAAAAGATTGTGAGAGTTCGTAAAGGGCTCAAGGGGGCCAATGGGAAACCACTTACGCAACGAGATTTTGCAAAGCTGATTGATTATCCGATTAACAAATATGTTGAAGCAGAAAAGGTTGATCGATATGGATGGGAACCGGAAACTGAGGTTGAAGCGGAGCTTTTGGATAAACTTGTGATGATAGCTCATGCTAATCCATACTGGTTATTTGATCCAGAGTGTGAAGCATATTACGCCGAGGAGGATCCGAAACATATTGCAGTTAAATGGGGAGATGAGCCATGCGTTTATGCAACCATAGATGTTATTCTACGTTGGATCAAGGAAGGAAAACCTCGAAGCACATACTGGAAGCATAGTTGTCAATTGTTGTGAGTAAAAGCCGGAGAAATAAACATGTTAGGACAATACTACATTAAAGTAAGTAATAAAAGAGTTTCGTTTGAAATCAAGATCAAGCGCAGCGTTACTATAATACGTGGTTATTCGGGGACGGGGAAAAGTACTTTCATTAATATGCTTGAAAGTGCTCTGACCGAAACAGTGACCGGAATAACTCTCAATACAGATTATGACAGGAATAAGATCGAAGTTATCCGTAATAGCAGACAGATTGAGTATGTGATCCGTAGTGCTGAAAAGAACAAGATTTTTGTGATGGATGAGAATGTTGATCTTGAAAAGTACATTTATTTTGTTGAATATCTTAAAACCAGCGGATCATATCTGGTCTACATTACTAGAAAGAATAGAACCGGGCTGTTGCAGTTTTCGGTGGATGAGATTTATACTTTTAATAGTAAAACCAATAATAACTATACAACGGTAAACATGTATCCGAAGTATCCTGATGTTGATATGGTTGTTGTTCCGGATATTATTGTAACAGAAGATTCAAATTCCGGTCACGACATCATAGAGCATATTGTTAATATCCCGGTTGAATCCAGTGATGGAAAAGACAACGTTGCAAATAAGATAAATGATATACGCGATAAGGGGTATTCTTCTGTATACGTCATAGTGGATTGTGCAGCATTTGGAAATTGTATAGAGAAGGTATTGGCTTTAGGTGCACATGTTTGCAGAATAGAATCTTTTGAGTATATGATGTTGAATACTTATGTTTTCGGAAAATTCCTGAATAACGAATTGACTGAAACGTATCTTTATGCAGAAAGCAGCTGTTATTATACGTGGGAGCAGTACTACACAGCGCTTCTTCAAGAGTTATGTAAAAAGTTCCCGAATTGTTCTTATAGAAAAGATACATGGAACAGATTGAATGCTATGTTTAAGGCAGACAGATTCTTAGATGATATTGCAGGACAGCTAAAAGACCTGGATGAATCAGTTAAAACAGTGCAGTAGTTCTTAAGAGGAGATATGTTATGGTTAAAGTGTTATTCGGTAAAGATTTTGGCGAAGATAAAACTATTTTAGATATAGATACATATTTTAATAATGTATATGAAAATGACTGGATGACTGATCCTAAAGTGAAGGAGATCATCAGAGATATAGATGGATCGGAGCTGGAAGGATTAAATGTTATAAGTCCCGTTTTAGGATCTATTTCGATCCGCGATATATCCGGAGGAGCAAAAGCACTGATATGTTTGTTAAAGGAAGTCGAACCACAGGGATATATCGATTTGGTAGTGCTGGGAGAAAATTGTGAAAAATGGCTTGCTTACATTTTTGAGAGGAAAGATGTGCAGGTATGTATGACGGGGTATCATCTTTTTTTTAGGGATCATCAGGTTTCAGGTGTATGTTTAAATGATAATTCGGATATCAGAAATTCTGAAGATTGGAGAAATAAACTGTTTGAGTTTGGATACTGATCTTCAATGAAAGGGGGCGAAAATGAAACATTTCAGAAAAAGAATATTATCCGCAGTACTTGGTGCGGTGCTTGTATTCAGTAATGCGCAGCCTGTTTTTGCGGCGGACGGTGATGATGACAGCATCGGGGCTTCCGCTTATGATGATGACGGTCACACCGTAAATAATAAAGAGAAAATAATTTTTTAAAGGAGTAATATCATGAAAAAAAGAAAGTGTAACAGTATCATTAGCTGGATCCTGACATTGGTAATGGTATTCGGCGCATTTGATCTGGGCGGGACACGCGCCATGGCAGCGGACGAGAAATTCGGAATTGTTATGGGTGATCCGGTAGGCCAAAATGGCGGACCTGTTTACGGATCGCCCTGGGAGTATTTTAATCTGACCGGAGTTTTTGGATATGAGATCACCCCTATAACCCTTACTGCCGTACATCTGGACAGTAATAACCAGTGGCGTGAATATAGCGGCGTAAAGTGGTCTTTCACAGATGATGAAGGCAATTCGGTCTCGATCGACGGCATCAGCATATCTGCAAATGGAGCGAAGTGTATTATCTCCGGCGCCCCGGCAGAGGTTGTGGATACAGATTATTATTTAAGCATCTCAGAGAGAGTTCTGGATGGTGCGGTGAGCAGCCCTAAAAGTACCGTAACAGTCCATACGGATCTTCAGTCGGCCAATCTTAAAATAAAAGAGGGTACTATCTTCTTTGGCAGTGACGGCAGCGAATATACCGGATATGAAGGTTATAAAGTGGGCGAAGGCGATGGCAGGGTAAAGCCGGTCACCGCTCATGTGGTAGTATCGGAAACGCCTATGCATTATCCTATTTCGGATATTACTTATGTTTTAAGCGGAAAAGATAAGGACTGCTTTGTTGTGAGCGATTTCAGCGGAGAATATGCGGGTACCGAAGGGGGAGTCAGTGCAGGTACCGATACACCCCTTACTTTTGTTGCAAAGCCGGTGGAAGGCTTAGAGAAGGGTGTATATGAAGCTTCCGTAGATCTCTATTCAAAAGCTCTTGCGGTTCCTTATGAGTGCAAACTTTTTTTCAGGGTTGAAGGTACAGATAAAGCCAGAAAAGCGGATGTCAGTGTGCTGACAACTGTAGAGGGATCAGCCGATCCGGTTTGTGTACCTGTAGAAAACGGTGCTGTATATGAAGAACAGAATTCATTTACTGTATCAAATAATACAAACAAGTATATCTACGATATTAAGATCGCTTCATCTTCCGAAAATGTGATCGTAGCTCCCGTCAGCGCAAGCGAACTTGCACCGCAGGTTTCGATGAACTTTACTGTAAAGCCGGCAGAAGGTTTGGAACCCGGAGTATATGAATCCACCATCACGGTAAATTCGGACAGGGCAGAAGCTACGTCCTTTAAAGTACGTTACACCGTGGAAGGCAGTAAGCCTGTTGATCCTGTAGACCCTATAGATCCTGAGGGGATGAAAGCTGCTTTTGAGGATACCGTGGAATGGACCGGCGAAGCTGAGAATGCCATGGTCTATACGGGATCAGCGATCATGCCCGCAGTAAAGGTAACTAACGGGGAAGCAGTCTTAAGGAATGGCACGGATTATACGCTTTCCTATAAAAATAACGTCAATGCAGGAAGTGCAAGTGCAGAGATAAAGGGAAAAGGTAATTACAGCAAACAGATCACGCTGCCGTTTACCATAGAGAAAAAGAACGTAAATGATGATGACATAAAGATCAGCAACCTTACTGTTGCGGATAAGACGAAGAAGGTTGAACCCGTTGTTACTTATGCAGGCGTTAAGCTGAAGAATAAGAAAGATTATACTGTTGAGGTTTCGGGTAACAAGGTAACGATCAGCGGTATAGGGAACTTTACCGGACAAAGGACTGCTGATATATCGTATGCGGATAAAAAAGAGCTCGAAAAGATCAGTGTGAGCATCAAAACAGGTCTGAGCTTTGTATATGACGGAACGGCGCATACTCTCAGTGAGGATCAGCTTATAGTGAAAGGCAGCAGGAGTAAGGAAGTGCTCAGTCCGGATCAGTATACGGTCAGCTATTCGGATAACGTGAATGCAGGCACCGTAAAAGTTACTGTAGCAGCATTGGGCGGCGGTGACAGCAAATATACCGGATCCGTGACAAAGAACTTCAGGATAGTTCCGGCTAAGGATGCAGTTATAACTATAGCTGATATTGATGAGAAGGCTTATTCGTACACCGGCTCGGCTGTGACGCCGGAGCTTGATATATCGGCTGTACTGGGTAATGGCAATACAGAGGAGTTGGAATCGGGCAAGGATTACAAGCTTGCTTTCAGCAATAACATCAAAGCAGGCAAGGCAAAGGTAAAAGTGACTTTTATAGGAAACTATAAAGGCGTAAAGGTACAGATCAAAAACTTTATCATAAACCCTGCTGTGCTTGATGCATCTGCCGAGGTGATAGTTCCGGAATTTGTTGCGCTTCAGAAAAATACCAAGGCATCCAAATACAGATTAAATCCCGGTACCACACTTAATGTGCAGAAAGACAATGTTTGTCTTAAAAAGACTGAGTATAAAGTGAAGTATTATTTAAATGACGAAACTACTGAAATGGACGCAAAGAAAAGTGTGAGTGCAGGTGATGTGATCACGGTGAAAGCAGAGCTGTCTAAATCTTCCAATTATGTATTGGCGGAAGGTTGCGAGCTTACGGCAAGCTATATCGTTACCGAAGCAGCAGGTGTCAATATTACAGGCTTTAAAGTGAAGGTACTGGATCCTGCTACCGGTAAGGAGGCGAAGATAGGATACACCGGAGCACCCATCAGTTTTGATCCCGAAGGTACCGGTGCAAAGATCGTTCTTACAAAGGGCAAGACTAAGATAGATCTGAGCAATGCAGAGGAAGCGGCGCACTTCTCAGTGCAGTATGCAAACAATCTTAATAAAGGAACCGCTTATATCATCGTTACGGCTTTGGAAGGCGATGAAAAATACAGCGGATACGCAAGCGGAAAGTTCACAATAAAAGCCGGAGAATAAGGAGGACCGTATACAATGGTTGATCTTCTGGTGATAGTGTTCGCAGTGGTCATAACGCTTCTTATAGAAGTACCGTATGTGAAGTTTGTTATGAAGTACAGACCGGTCAGAAATATAATAGGCATCAATGTCTTTACAAATGTACTGATCAATACTATCCTGTATGTGTTTAATGAGTCCGATCATACTTTTGTCATATGGCTGGTATTTGAGCTGATATTCATACCGGTAGCGGAGTGGTGGTTTTATATAAACACGGATATGAATGGACTTAGCAAAAAGCGGATCATAATCAACACTTATATTGCCAATAGTATATCCGCGGGTATAGGTATATTACTGACCGAGTTATTTTATGAAATGATCTACTATATGTGAAAGGAGCATTAACATGGTCGATTCTTTTGGAATGCTTTTGGATGCGGCACCGCCTGATCCCATCAATACCAGTTCGGAGGGATTTGGTATCCTGTTAGTGGCGCTTATCATCGTGCTGGTTATTTCTTTTATCTTTTGCGCGGTGCAGGTTAAGAAGGCAAAGGAAAAGAAAAAGATGATGCAGGCTCAGCAGGACGAAGATAAGGAAAATACGGATGGTAAGCTACAGCAGTAAGAATATAAAAACGGGTGTACTTTACTTTTTCGTACACTTCGTTATAGAGCTGATATCCTTTGCGATCCTGTCTACAAAATTTGCGGCAACGCAGGTTATCTTTACTATCCTTTTGTTTGATTTCCTGGCGTTTGCACCACAGGGGATACTGGGCAGGTTTTTTGAGACGCATAAAAAGGTGAATATCGGCTATATCGGCATGGCGTTTCTGGCGGTGTCCGTTATACTGTGCAGTATCAGCGATGCGCTATGGTTTAATGTCGGTATAGTATTTCTGGGCATCGGCAATGCGCTGCTGCACGAGCTGGGCGCTATCGATACCATTTCGCGTTCGGAATCAAAGATATTCGCCAGCACCATATTTGTGGGCGGCGGGTCGTTTGGCCTGTGCCTTGGTAAGATGTATAAATACATAAGCGATGATCTGCGCTGGCTGCTTATAGCCGTTGCGATAGGCTTTGTTCTTATATATATTGCGGACAGGCTCAGGGACAAAA
>JAEEKN010000248.1 GCA_016282435.1 Lachnospiraceae bacterium
CGAATGTATCCACATACAATGCCATTTCAAAATGACCGTTCAGTCCCTTGATATACTCATATCGCCGGTTTGTCATCTTCTCAAAATCTTTCCTGCCATAAAGCAGAAACAACGTTCCGTCCTTCACAAGGTATACATTAGACGTGTTCTCTTCCTCCTTAATCTCGAATCCAAGCACATCCCTGTAAAAACGGATCATCTTTCCCATGTCCTCGACCAATAATCCAAAACCATCTAATCTCATTAAGCTAATCCTCCATAGATTTTTAATGTTTCTTCTGCATTTCTGCGGATAATATCCCGCGCTTCTGTAGGCTCTAACTCCTCTGCCTTTAATCCAAAAGTCATGAGCCATGTCACAAGGTTATCCATATCTGTATAATCCGCAGTAAAGAGCAATATCCCGATTTATCGTCCTGCGGGACACTTCAAACCTTTCCGCCAATTCAGGAGCCGTTGTCTTTTCTTCCTGCAGTAAGATTGACAATATTCCGATAAGCCTGTCTATCTTCATAATCTCTCACGCTCCGTACTTATCATAGCAAACCCAACATGTCAACTGTATGTCATGTTTATTATATCCGCTAAACTTTTTTTCTGTAAACGAAAAAAAGCCTGCGGAAACATCAAGATTTCTCCCAATGCCCGCGGGCTCAATAAATTTCATTATTCAGTTTACAATCGCTGGCAGAAGTCAAGGCTCAACCAGCCGATCCCACTTTTCAGCTTTTCCCACATAGAAGCACCTGCTCCTCCTGATACCGCTATCCCTGCTTTTAAACAAACCACTTATAATACCTCCGTATAATCTTCTGATTATTTTATAACTATTATTCCGAACAAAGTCAACGTTTTATTCGGAACAATGCAGTATTTTATTCCGAACAATGATCATTTTTACTGAAAATAGAAGAACAGGGGACTTTTTACAAATCCCCTGCTTCATCTGTCAATATGGTTTTCTTTTAGGTTTATTATGTCCTTAAAGCCCATCTGTAAATTCCGGAATTGCTTCCTGCCACCTGTTCAGCCAGTATAGCTGACCGTCAATAAATCCTTCATCTATGCTGTCTACGCCATATATCTCCAGGATTGTGGCTTGCAGTTGAAAATGCCTGATCGCGACCCAATACGGGAAAGAAAGTATTTCTTCACGGCTGAGCTTGAGACGTCCCGAATATCCCGATAGGAACTTCTGAAATACTTCCTTTGTAAGCGTTATATCTTCCTGTTTCAGGTTAAAATAATCCGTCATGTCACACATTACCATGACATCGAACATATATGGAGCTCTGCAGGCAGTATCAAAATCCACAAGGAAAATACGTCCGTCAGGATTTTGCAACAAATTTCCTCTATGGAGATCTCCGTGACAATTTCCTCTCGAAAGATCCTTAACCTTATCCCACAATCGATTCCCCAGTTCTTCATACTCTTTAATTCGTGAATAGTTCTTTTTTCGAAGGAAATCCAGATATCGGCCTATAAAGAATTCCTTGTCACGGAAAACAAGTTCTGCCGGATATTCTTCCATAAGCTGATGAAATCTTCCAACCAAATCTCCGACTTCAGATGCACATTTTTCAAGTTCCGGCTCTTCCCCTCCGATGAATTCCATGAGTACTATCAGTTTCTTCTCACCCTCGATTTCCGTTTCAAGAACAGCATCTCCAACCTTTGTCAGTATTGTTTTAGGCACCGGAAATCCGTTTCCTTCCAGATATCTCATAATAGATACCGACTGTCTTGCGGTCTTAGAAAAAGCGGAACCAATAACCTTAAGCAGATATTTTGACTCTCCATTAACAATGTATGTAAGGGTGCCGCCTTCTCTTAAAAATTCCAAAGAATGGGTTTCGATGCCATAATTTTCTGTCAGTATCTTAAGCAGATATCTTTCTTCCATAATCACTATCCCATTTCTAATCATATTTCGTTATTATCTTTGACCAACATATTTTTTAACTCATATTTTTGAAACTCTGTTCATTATTTTCTGTATATGTTAATGCTAAAATGATAATACAACGGTAATTATCGCATTTCAGTCAAAATTTGTCAACCGGCTATCCTGTAATATGTTCTGCATAGCACCTATTATTTCGAGCCTTTTAGAAATTGTTCATATTCTTTTCTAACTCTTTTTACCATTGCATTAAAGCTGTTCTTTTTTATTATTATGTCATATTTTCCCGTAATCGTTCCTAATGTTATTGTTTTGGTTATTCCATAACCGTTTTTTAGATACGTAAGCATTTTTTCTTTAGAGGCATTTTTGTTAAATATCTTTATGTATGAATAGCCTTTATGTTCTTCAGAAGAATACTTGATTATTTTTAACATCTTATCATATTCCAGACCAAGCAATTTATTATATAATGCTTTTATTCTTTCATCCGTATCAAGTAACATGATATAAACGACTTTCTCATCGCACGGATAATCTCTCTTGATATAGTTTCTATAAGGAGAACTTCTCATAGTCTTGACAAGATTCCGATTCACCTCATCAGTATTATCATCATAATATATTAACAGAGTGTCATCTATTATCACATTTATAAAGGGCTGCATATTATTCGAATTAATTAAGTCTACCAGATTTTTTGCAGTATCAGGTGATATCACAAAAACAGATTTATACTCATTATTAGCAGTGTCATAAAGGGCCGCACCATCCATTACAATTATGGGATATTTTAATTTTATTTCTGATAACGGCTCTATAACAGAAGCCGGAGTTCGGACGGTAGAGAGTGTAAATCTCATTCCATCTTCAATCATTCTGTTTAGTTCAACCTTAGAAAAGGCACTCATTTTATCATTTTTATCGACAAGAATATCATCCACTCCCGAGACAAATAAAGTTTCCCTGTCCGGCTTGAAGCAGATTCTCATATTATTTATTATAAGGCCGATAACGATTCCAATCATGGTATCAAGAAATCTATTCCATACAAAGCTATACGGGTTAATATCTCCTATATGATTTATAACAATACTCAAGAATACCACACAGGAAAAATAAGAAGCCTGTTTCTGGTTAACGAGCACTGTCGTATATATTACCAGTAACACACCAAAAAAGAGGAATATACTGCATAAAAGGACACTATAAAACTCTCCCATAACAGTATGAGGATATATTAGTAAATATATCAGGCCGAATAACGCACCGACTACAGTTCCTATCGTTCGTTGCAACGCATTCGATAATGTATTGCTTCGATACATTTGTATGCACCACAAAGCAGCCAGCTGGGAATAAAAAACCATGCTGCCTTCACCACGTATGGTGTTAATTACCATACATAGTGAGACAGCCAATGCAGATTTTATTATTCTCATTCCAATACCCGGGACTTTAAATTTATGTACTTCTTTCATAGCTTTTGTTCCAATGTCACTCCAATTGCTTTTACTATCTTTATACATTTTCAATAAGCTTTATTACTGCTGTATTTGCATAGGTCAGCGGTTCATTATGAATAAAGAATATAGTTGCGTTAATCGGAGAATATAATGTCTCTATAATATCACCCTCATAAGGATTTATAATATTGGCAAGCGGTCTTCCTGCCTCAACTTTATCGCCTGCCTTTACAAGGGATTCATAGAATCCTGATTTTGCCGTTCTTACAGAAACAAATTCTTTATCATCGATTAGCCGAATGCTTTTCTCACATATAGCGCTATATTTTATCATGCCGCTTTTTGCCAAAAAATTCATCACAGCCAGCACGGCCTGCCCCGCTCCGGTATTACTAATCCTTGAAGTTGTGTTAGTATATAGAGAAAATGCGGTCGTATCCCATACCTGCCAGTTATAATTTAGTGTAGCTGTATCATATGGTCTGACACTTCTTTCAACTATATACTTTAAGCCAAACTTTTCAGCCTCTTCCCTCTTAGTATACCCTTCTTTCATATATCTTACATGCGGCACAAAATCTCCGGGCATGTAAAATGAAGTAAACTGGATTCCATACTTGTAGTTTTTTATTTCCTTAAAGACACCATCAGCAATTCTTTGTGTTGTTTCCCCCAGATTATAGCCGGGAAACATTCTGTTGATATCAGTATTGTCTGTAGGCCAGAATCTTTTCTGTATATTGACGGAGTATGGATTTATCGATGGAATGATCAGAATTTTTACACCATCTTTTATCCTCCCCTCTTCTTCAAGCTGTTTCATCTTTTTTACAAGCTGAGAGCAACAATATATCTGCTGAACTTCATTTCCTCTTAAATTACCTACGATACAGACTGATTCCTCTCCCCTTCCGAATTCATACCCTGTAACCCTGAAATCATCCCGATACATTCCTTTTATTTCATATATTATCTTCTTA
>JAEEKN010000249.1 GCA_016282435.1 Lachnospiraceae bacterium
AACGGTGCCGAAGAAAGCCGTGGCTCGGGAAGAAGAGGAAGAATCTTTGGAACAGCCGGAACAGAAAACGAAGAAACAGATGTTGAAGAAACAATTCTTGATCCTGCAAGCACGGTAAGCTACAGGGCATAAAGAAAGGAGTATTTATGGCTGATACTGTTAACGGATTGGGAATACAGGCTTCCGTAGTCGATGGTAAGCTGGATTACAAGGCTACTTCGATTACCGAAGATAAAACCGCCAGACGCGGATCGACGGATCTGGGCAAGGATGCATTCCTTCAGCTTCTGGTAACCCAGATGCAGAATCAGGATCCGATGAATCCCAGCACAGATACGGAATATGTGGCACAGCTTGCACAGTTCTCACAGCTTGAACAGCTTCAGAACTTAGGAACCGAATCCGAAAAATCACAGGCATTTTCACTGGTCGGCAGGTACTGTGTATTCCAGACAAAGGATTCAAACGGAAATACATCATATCCTGAAGGGTATGTGGATTCGGTAAATATCTCCGGCGGCAAGGTTACTCTTTCGGTTGGCGATAAGATATACAAGTATGATGAACTTTATACCGTTATGAACGAAGCGCCGGGTTACGAAACAACAGATGAAGAAAGCTAAACAGTACAGGTACGGGAAGAGGTGACAGAATGGCAATCAATGTTATAAATGGATTCCCTTCCGTTCCGCAGATAAAAGGAGTACCCGGGAAGTCTTCGGGGAAAAGCAGTGCAGTATCTTCCGGAACTTCGTTTGAAAGTATTTTCAAAGCCAAAACGGAAGAAAATGCCGGACTAAAAGTATCGAAGCATGCTAACGAACGACTCTTTAAGAGAAATATCGATCTTTCCGACGAACAGTGGGAGAGACTTGAGTCGGGAGTTAAGAAAGCGGAGATGAAAGGGATAAAAGAATCGCTGATAATGGTCGATGATGTTGCTTTTATAGTAAATGTCGGCAACAACACGGTTATTACGGCAGTGGATGAAAGTGAGGACAGGGTCTTCACAAATATCGACGGAGCAGTTATAGTTTAATGCATACACTTGGACCTTTTAAGGAAAGTGGGACAGTTGAATGACAGAGACTGTCGGAATGCAGAGTTTAAGGTAATCTACAGGATTACAGATCGGAGCTTATTATGATGCGTTCATTATATTCCGGTGTTTCCGGATTAAAGGTTCATCAGACAAAGATGGACGTTATTGGTAACAACATCGCCAATGTAAACACGGTCGGCTTTAAGAGCAGTCAGGTTAATTTTTCTGATATTCTGTATCAGACAACCAGTAATGCTTCGGGACCCAATGCGGAAGCACATACCGCAGGTATAAATGCAAAGCAGATCGGTCTCGGATCTACGGTTTCAGCTATATCGCAGACGGTTACGGTATCAGGCGGATCGCAGAGAACGGACAATGCACTTGATGTTATGATCGAAGGAAACCAGTTCTTTATCGTAAATAACGGAACCCAGAACTACTTCACAAAAGCGGGAGCGTTTACCGTGGACGCGGCAGGTGTTCTCTGTACTACGGGCGGCTGCAAGGTTATGGGCTGGCAGGTAGATGAGAATGACCCCAACAAGTGCGTACACGATACGGTATCCGAACTTAAGGTTCAGTCCGAAGCCAATATGCAGGTACCTCCCGAGGCTACCGAAAATGTATATTTCTTCGGTAATATCGATTATAAGGATACACAGCTTCAGACTGAAACAGGAAAGACAACCACAATGTCCTTCTATGACAGTCTCGGACAGAGCTACATGGCTATTTTCCAGCTGAAACAGCGTGCCGCTGATGACGGCACCAGGTCGGAAGATATATACGATCTGGTAGTTGATGATATTCTTGATTCTACCGGTACATCGATATATGTTACTTCACCTCCCAACCCCGATCAGCCCATCACGGAAGAAAATTCCTACAAGATAAAGGAAGGCTGGGGACTTAACTTCGGCGGACAGCTCGATGATACGGGTGCTGTTTCAGGAGGTATCGAGGTAACGGAAGTACTTCCGGACAATGCCGATGATTTTGCAAAGACAGGTAAAGTACACCTCAATATGGAGACTGGCGTAACCATTAAGTTTGATAAGGCAACCGGTAAATTCGTGGGAATCACAGGTGAAGGTGATGTTGATCCCGAAAATCCTTTCAAATCGGTTCAGTTCCAGGTAATGACGGATAACGAAGAAGAATCTCCTTTTAAGACCATCGACTGTGATTTCTCTTCCATGACCATGTATGCTGCGAGCGGTGCTTCTACATTCGCCGCACAGAGAGGAAGCTTAAAAGAGGGTTACGGTGCAGGTAAGCCCAAGGGCAACATGACAGGTATGGCGGTTGATTCCTCGGGAAGAATTTACGGATCGTATGATAACGGCGACAAGAAACTTCTGTGCCAGATCGCGGTAGCATCTTTTGCTAACCCCGCAGGTCTTGAGGCAGCAGGAAACAGTCTGTTCCTCGCTACCATGAACTCCGGTGAGTTCAACGGTGTAGGAGAAGATATCTCGGTATCCGGCGGCAAGATGACCACCGGTGTTCTGGAGATGTCAAACGTCGACCTGTCTACCGAATTTACATCGATCATCACTACACAGCGTGGTTTCCAGGCAAATTCAAGAGTTATCACCACTTCGGATACACTTCTTGAAGAGCTTATTAACCTTAAGCGTTAATCAGATGTATAAATATTTAGGCCGGCAGCGGGCAACCGTTGTCGGTATTTTTTAAAATAGTCACTATTTTATACATAAAAATACAAACAATTTGATTATTCAAAAAATTTTTTATAGACATTTTAGGAGAAAAATGTTATGATAGATGTAACTAAGCTTGACGGGAAAGAAATAACCATAAATGCCGAACTTATCGAGTTTGTCGATGAGATTCCGGAGACCGTCATTACTTTGACAACGGGTAAGAAAATAATTGTCAAAGAAAGTAGACAAAAAATCAAAAATTTAGTAAAATCATATAAGAGGGATTTGTTTGAAAAATTCGTTTTTGATGAACAAATCGATTAAAATATTACACGTTAGGGTGGTGGTATTTTGGATTTAGCAACACTAATAGGTCTGGTTGCAGCGTTCCTGCTCATGATCTTCGGTATGGTATTTGATGCCAATACATTCAGCTTCAATTTCGGAGCGGTTACAGCTTTCGTAGATGTGCCTTCATTGCTTATCACATTCGGTGGTGCGTTCATGGCTACCATGGCGATGCAGGGCAGTCCCGGAGAATTTGTTAAAAGTCTTAAGACTATAACACTTACATTCAAACAGGTTCAGTTAAACGAAGAAGAGACCATCAAGTCTATCATAGATCTTTCTAACATAGCCCGTAAGGAAGGACTTCTGGCTTTGGAAGAAGCAGCGGGCAGTATAGAAGATGATTTCATGAAAAAAGGCGTTCTTCTTATAGTCGACGGTACGGATCCCGAGCTGGTCCGTTCCATCATGGAGACCGAGCTTTCGTGCGTTGAGACCCGTCACAAGGGCAATGTAGGTTTCTGGGAGAACCTGGGTTCCATGGGACCTGCGTGGGGTATGATCGGTACCCTTATCGGACTTATAAACATGCTTGGTAACCTGTCGGACGTTAGTACCGTAGGACCTTCCATGGCGGTAGCTCTTGTTACCACATTCTACGGTTCGGTCCTTGCAAACTGGATATGTGCTCCTACGGCAGCCAAGCTTAAAGCTACAAACGATAAAGAAATCCAGATGAAGGAAGTCATGGTGGAGGGTCTTCTCTCCATACAGGCAGGTGAAAACCCCAGAGTTATTGAAGAAAAGCTCAAGTCCTTCTTGGCACCTGAGGCAAGGGCTAACTTCTCTACAGGTGAAGGTGGTGAAGAATAATGGCAAAACAAAAGCAGGAAGATCCGCCTAAAGGCTCGCCCGCCTGGATGGCGACGTTCTCAGACCTGATGAACCTTCTGCTCTGTTTCTTTGTTTTGCTTTTCTCGATGTCAAGTGTTGACGCGAATAAATGGGAAGAAGTGGTAGCTTCGATGACCAGCGCGTTCAGCGTTTTTAACGACGGAAGTACCTCGATAGGCGAAGGAACCCTCGTTGGTGTCGGCACTACGCAGTTGTCGAACCTGGATGAGTTTTATTCTTCTTTCGGTCAGAAATCAGAGGATGACGGCGATGACATCAAAGATAATCCAAAGGATCACGAGGGAGACGACGGAAAGAACGAAGGTAAAACCCAGGATCCGAACAAAGGCGAAGGAAAGGATGACCAAACAAAGAAAGGCGAAGGAAGTCTGGAAAAAGAGCTGGAAGCAGCTAATATGAAGGAAACCACCGATATGGTCGATGCCATTTCGGAGATGACCGAGATGTATAATATCAGCGGTCTTATGGAAGTGGGAATGGATGTAAACGGAAAATATGTTGAGCTGACCATCAGCGGTTCGGTTCTTTTCGAATCGGGAAGCGCCGAGCTGAAGAAGGAATGTTTACCTCTTCTTTCGAAGGTCGGAGACATATTGAAGGTATATTCTAAGAACAATGTACAGGTTATCGGACATACGGATAATGTTCCCATGAAATCCGACAGATACTCGGGAAATGACATGCTTTCATCAGCAAGAGCCATAAGTGTTGCTCATTACCTGATAAATGAAAAGGGTGTAGGAGTCGAGAAGATGTCATGGACCGGACGCGGAGAATACGATCCCATAGATACAAACTCCACAGCTGAGGGAAGAGCAAGGAACAGACGTGTCGAGATCCGTATTTATAACTCACTCAGTTCGTAACCTGCGGACAGAAACTTTAGTTTATGAGAGGTAGTTGTCATGAAAAAAAATATGCTGACGATACTGGTACTTATACTTTGTGTCGTAAATCTTACTTTAAGTGCATACATTGTGTTTACGGTTGTACCGAATGCCCAGAGGACCGATACTCTGATAACAAAGATACTTCAGATTATCGACCTGGAGCTTGAGTCGCCTCTGCCGACCAATATCAATACCACCTATGATATAGAGAATATTGAAAAGTATGAACTTGAAGACATGACAGCCAATGTGGCCATGGGTGATGACGGTAAACAGCATTATGCAAAGATTTCAGCAAGTCTGACCATCAATAATGCGGACGAAGATTATGTAAAGCTCAACCCCAAGGTAGAAACCATGAAGAGCGACATCATCTCCATCATAAAGTCGGATGTATCGGCATATACTCATGATCAGCTGGGATTACCCGAGACAAAGAAAGAAGTAAAAGAGAAGATACTTACAGACATTCAGACACTGTTTAATTCAAGATTTATAGTAGATGTAACCGTTGACTATCTGATCCAGTAGGGGACCCTCTACTTCTTAGCCGAAGCGTAAGTTGAGGAATCTGATGCGGCAAAACCGCATCAAAAGAGGAGAGTAAAAATGGGTGATGTATTATCCCAAAGTGAGATAGACAATCTGCTGGCGGCTTTAAGCAGTGGTGAGCTTGATGCGAGTGACATTAAGGATAATAATGAAAAAATCGTAAAATCCTATGATTTCAACAGGCCTTCCAAGTTCTCGAAGGAACATTTAAGAACGCTGGAGATCATTTTTGAGCATTACGGGCGTTTGTTATCCACCTCACTTCCGGCATATCTTAGGAAGAACGTACAGGTCGAGGTGGTGAATGCCGAAGCTACGATATATCAGGAGTTTACGAACTCGCTATCGAACCCGGTGCTTTTGGGAATAGTGGATTTTACGCCTCTCACGGGCAATATAATTATAGAGATGGCTGAGAAGCTCGGCTATACCATTGTGGACAGAATGCTGGGCGGTACGGGAACTCCACTGGAGAAATCCAGAGAATTCTCTGAGATAGAGCTGTCAATCATAGAACGGATATATATAGTGATAGTGAATCTGCTGGCTGAACCATGGGCAAATGTTACTCCGCTGGAGGCGAGGCTGCAGAGAATAGAGACAAACTCACAGTTTGCACAGATCATATCCCCGAGTGAGATGTCTGCCATCATTACCATGAACGTAAGGATAGGTAATGTTGAGGGAATGATAAATGTGTGTATGCCTTACGAGGTTTTGGAACCCGTTATAGACAAACTGAATACCAAATACTGGTATTCGACTGTCAAGGGCGGAGGAGACAACGGTCAGAGCAGAGAGCTTGTAGAGGTTGCCATAGCAAAAGCGAGAATACCCGTAAAGGTTGAACTTGGAAGAAGCACTATTTCCGTAAAAGACTTTGTAAATATCCAGAGAGGGGATATTATCAAGCTTAATACGAAGGTAAACGATGAGCTTGGTATTTTCGTAGGTAATATAAAAAAGTTTTATGCACTTCCCGGTACCTCATCGGATTCATATGCGGTAAAAATATCACAGGTTATAACGGAGGAAGAATAGCTGATGGATGGCATGCTTTCCCAGGAAGAAATCAATGCGCTGTTAAACAGCATGAATACGGATTCGGATTCAGGATCTCCGGAACCTGCCGCTCCCGAACCGGCAGGAACTACTGATACATTGGGAGATCTTACAGATATAGAAAAAGATGCGATAGGAGAGATTTCGAATATCAGCATGGGTACTGCGGCTACCACATTGTCGCAGCTGCTCAACCAGAAAGTTAATATCACCACACCTAAGGTGTCATATGCGACTTGGGATGGTCTGTTAAAGGACTATGCCGAGCCCTGTGTATGTATACAGGTATATTATACCATAGGTCTCGAAGGCAACAATCTTCTGATTCTGAAAGAAAGTGACGTAAAGATCATCACCGACCTTATGATGGGAGGAGACGGTACAAATACTTCAGGAGAACTTTCGGACCTGCACCTGAGTGCTATCAGTGAAGCAATGAACCAGATGATGGGTTCCGCTTCGACATCGCTTTCTTCAATGCTGAGCAAGAAAATAGATATCAGTCCTCCCACTTCGAGTCTTGTAAAACTGACAGATATCGTTAATGCAAGCGATATAGCGGATTTCCTGACAGGAACGTTCGTAAAAGTATCTTTTAAGATGGAGATAGGCGATCTCATCAACAGTGAGATCATGCAGATGTATTCTTTGGAATTTGCGAGAAGCATTTACGAAGAATTCATGAATATGTCGGGAGGAGCGCCTGCACCCGCGCCTGCACCTGCACCCGCACCGGCTCCGGCACCCCAGCCTCAGCCGATGGCTCAGGATCCGGGTATGTATGCACAGCCCGCACCTTATCCGTATGCGGCCCCGCCGGTACAGAACGTGAATATCGCACCGGTACAGTTCCAGCCGTTTGTGGAGATGAACAATCCACTCTTAAAGACGGAGAATATAGACCTGCTTTTAGATGTTCCGCTTGAAGTTACCGCAGAACTCGGACGTACCAGCAAGTCCATAAAGGAAATCCTGGAATTCTCACCGGGTACCATTATCGAACTGAACCGTTTGGCGGGAGAACCTATAGATGTTCTGGTCAACGGAAAGTTCGTAGCAAAGGGTGAAGTAGTCGTAATCGAGGAAACCTTTGGAATAAAGGTGACAGAGGTTATAAAGTAAATGCCTTATGATATGATATTTGCCGCCACAGATTTCTTAAACAGGGAGTCCTCGGGCGGAGTAACAAGTGTGTTAAAGCTGATCGGCCTGATCATCCTCTGTATACTGATAATTGCCGCAAGTTACTTTACCACAAAGTTTGTGGGGCAGCGTCAGTTAAAGGGATCGGCGAAGTCGAATTTTCGTAATATCGATATATACAGGATCAGCACGAATAAATATCTTCAGATAGTGGAAATCGGAGAGAAGTACTTCTGCATCGCGGTATCAAAGGACAATATCACTTTGATAGCTGAACTTGACAAGGAAGACATAAAGAATTTCCCACCCGCACCCGGAGAAAAGAGCTTCAAGGAGTGCATGTCTGAGATGTTGAACAAAAAGAAATCAGGGAAAAAGAACAGTATATCAGAAGTGATACAGAGTACCGGGAATCCCGGGGATTCTGAAGACACTGAAGAAGATGACGACCTTGACAATTCGGATATTTAATTTTTTCGTTGTATAACAAAACAGATGCGGAGCATTGTTTTGTTACCGAGGAAACGCTGAAAGCGTTTTCGAGGTGACTTTGACATACAGAAATAATTTATAGGAAAAGGTTGGTAGCATGATAGAGTTTGTAAAAAAAAGATGGCTCATAAAGGCACTGGTATTTGGGCTTGTCTTTACAATAACATGCGTATTGACCTCTCTTTGTTGTGCTGAAACTAAAATCGGCGCTACCGAAGTGACCGATGGACAGGCAGCACTGTCGAATGAGAATAACGATACGAGGAATGATTACGTAGAAGGAGATTTAGGTGGGCTCACGTTCCGTTTTGATGGGGACAATTCGAGCTCTCTTTCTGCTACTCTCCAGATACTTCTGCTCCTCACCATTATATCGCTGGCACCGTCCATTCTGGTCATGCTCACATCATTTACCAGAATAGTCATAGTGCTGCATTTTGTGCGTACGGCGGTCGGTACGCAGACCACGCCTCCGAACCAGGTACTTGTGGGGCTGGCGTTGTTTATCACATTCTTCATAATGTCACCGACCCTTACCAAAATCTATGATGCGGCAATCGTACCTTTAAACAAAGGCGAAGTGACTACACAGGAAGCCATCGATCTCGGTATGGAACCCATCAGAGAGTTTATGTTTGAACAGATGGACGGAGGAGAGAGAGACCTTCAGCTGTTCCTGGATATAGCGGGGATTGAGGAAGTAAATACCAGAGATGACGTTCCGAATTCGGTGCTTATTCCGGCATTCATCATTAGTGAGCTGAGGATAGCATTTATTATCGGATTCCTGATATACATACCGTTCCTGATCATAGATATGGTAGTTGCATCAACCCTTATGTCAATGGGTATGATGATGCTGCCGCCCACGACGATTTCGATGCCGTTCAAGATTCTGCTTTTCGTGGTAGCGGACGGATGGGATCTGATAATAGGACAGCTGGTAAAGACGTTTTACTGACAAAACATGGAAAGGAAGTGATGGTTTGTGGATGCTGAACTTATAGTAAGCCTGCTGAGTGAGACACTGTATCTCATTATCAAGGTTTCGGCACCGATGCTTATAGTATCACTTATAGTCGGACTTGTGGTAAGTATCCTGCAGACCGTAACATCCATTCAGGAACAGACTCTTACTTTTGTACCGAAGCTTATAAGTATTTTCCTGGTACTGATGATAGCGGGAAGCTGGATCCTCACCAATATAGTTGAGTATATGACTTATCTGTTTGAGAATTTTAACTCATTTATCCGGTAGAAAGTATGAATGACGTATCGTTTACCCTTCAGCAGCTGGAGTTTTTCCTGATAATACTGATAAGAATATCCGGGTTTGTGTTTACGGCACCGTTCTTCAGCCTGAAGAATTCGCCCAGATCTTCGAAGATAGGTTTTACCCTGATGCTGTCTTTCGTAATGTTTAATATCACGCCGTATGAACCCTTAGAATATGTCGGGGTGGTAGGATATGCCGTTATTATCCTGGAAAATCTCGTAGCGGGTCTGATGCTGGGTTTCCTGGCAAATGTCAGTTATCCGATAATAAGTCTTGCCGGACATATGATCGATATGGAAATAGGTTTTTCCATGGTAAATGAGTTCGACCCCGTAACAAGTACACAGGTTACAGTCAGCGGAACGTTTTATGAATATGCCGTGATGCTGATAATGATGGTGAGTTACCTGCATCATTATCTGATAGATGCTTTGGTGGACAGTTTTGAGATAATCCCCATAGGAGGAGTAGTCATAAATCCTCTTATCTACAATGTGGGATTAAGGTATATTGTTGATTTCTTTATTATCGCATTCAGGATCGTATTACCCATATTTGCGGCGATACTGATAGTTAACGCGATTCTTGCTATCATGGCAAAAGTGGCACCTCAGATGAACATGTTTGTCATAGGTATGCAGCTTAAAGTATTTGTAGGTTTTACGGTCATGCTCGTTGTAGTGCAGCTTATCCCGAGCGTTGCCGATATGATATTTGATGAGATGTTTGAACTTATGAGGCTGGCAGTGTCCTATTTTGAGGCGGGATAGAAAGAATTGACATAAAGGAAAAGGATATGTACGGTAGCGTAGCATTTACAAGAGAGGATTTAGAAGAAAATCGCCTGCTCTTCCCTTTGAACCTTCAGCTTTTTGCAAATGATGAAGGCGGAGAGAAGACGGAAGAAGCTACGCCCAAAAAGTTAGACGATGCCCGAAAAGAAGGTCAGGTGGCAAAAAGCCAGGAACTTGCTACGGCTGTTACGCTGATAGCATTGTTCGGAAGCCTGAAAGTATTTGTGGGATTTGTAGCGGAGCGCTTTGCAGGATCCTTTCCCGAGACCTACAACGTGATAGATACGTATTACAAAGAACAGATATCACCGGATCTTGCGAGTTCGTGGATAAACAGTGCCATGGGCAATATCATAATCATATGCCTGCCCATGTTTCTGGTGGCTATGACATTCGTTATAGTTATAAATGTTGCGCAGGTAAAATGGAAACCTACGGCAAAACCCCTGATGCCGAAGTTCAGTAAACTGAACCCAATAAACGGTTTTAAGCGGATAATCTCGATGGAGAAGCTGTTTGACCTGTTTAAGGCTATAGTAAAAATAGGTGTCGTGGGATATCTGGCATACTCCGAACTCAGTGATTCGGCAGGGTTTGTGAATTCGTTTTATGATATGGAACTGTTTGACGCCGTGATATTCATCGGCGGAAAGGTCATAGATTTCGGGTTTAAGGTGGCGATCATATATCTTGTCATCGGTATCGGAGACTATATCTATCAGAAATTCAAGTTCAATAAAGATATGAGGATGACCAAACAGGAGATAAAGGACGAATTCAAACAGACCGAAGGTGATCCTAAGATAAAGGGCCAGATTAGGCAGAAGATGAGAGAGGCTTCACAGCGAAGAATGATGCAGCAGCTGCCGGAAGCGGATGTTGTTATCACAAACCCTACGCATCTGGCCTGTGCCATAAAATATGACAAACAGGAAGCAGAGGCTCCCATACTTCTCGCAAAAGGAGCGGATTACCTGGCGAACCGTATAAAAGAAGAGGCAAAGAAACACGATATTCCGATAGTAGAGAATAAACCGCTGGCCCGTATGCTTTACCATAATGTGGAGATCAACGAGGAAATACCTGAGGAACTCTACCAGATGACCGCCGAAGTACTTGCATATGTATACTCCCTTAAAGGAGAATAAAATCTGAAGATATGGGGGATGATATAAATTCCGGGGGAAGGAGGATGCTATGAAGCTGAATTTTAAGACATTATCCAACTACATGGTCGGCGTATATGTCTTAGCCGTTATAGTATTCTTTATAGTACCCATACCGTCCCTGTTGCTTGATATTCTGGTAGCGTTCAATATGTCTATCGCGATGATAGTGCTTTTCAACGCGCTTTTTGCACCGGATGTACTTCAGATGTCGAGTTTCCCGACGATACTGCTGATGACTACGATATTCAGAATATCGCTGAACGTGTCATCCACAAGACTTATCTTGAAAGATGGGAATCCTGGAAAAGTTATTACAGAATTTGGAAATTTTGTTGGCGGTGGAAACCTGATACTTGGTGCCATCGTGTTTATCATATTGATACTGATACAGTTTCTCGTAATAAACAAGGGTTCGGAACGTGTATCGGAAGTTACTGCGAGATTCACGCTTGATGCCATGCCCGGAAAACAGATGGCTATCGATGCAGATCTGAATACCGGTGCCATTACCGATGAGGAAGCCAGAAAAAGAAGAGAAAAAATACAGGAAGAATCCACATTCTTCGGTTCGATGGACGGTGCCACAAAGTATGTAAAAGGAGATGCCGTGGCGGGTCTTATCATTACACTTATCAACTTTGGCGGCGGTATTGCGATGG
>JAEEKN010000026.1 GCA_016282435.1 Lachnospiraceae bacterium
ACTCTTCTCGATGCCGGTTCCCTGTACCTGCAGATAGGCGCCAACGAAGATCAGACCATGGAAGTAAAAATCCCGAGGATTGATTCCGAAACACTGGGCATCAAATATGCCAATGTCTGCACCCACGACAATGCCGACAGAGCTATCACCCTGTTTGACAAGGCAGTAAATTTCGTATCTTCCATCAGATCAAAGCTCGGTGCATACCAGAACAGACTGGAACATACCGTTACAAATCTGGATACCACGAACTACAACCTGACAGAAGCTATGTCCAGAATCCAGGATGCCGATATGGCTGAAGAGATGACTGAATTCACACAGCAGAACGTTCTTCAGCAGGCAGGTACCGCTATGCTGGCTCAGGCAAACGAAAGACCCCAGTCGATCCTCAGCCTGTTAAATGGCTGATCTTATAAGAGGAGTATCTCATGAATAAGGATAAACAGAAAGGTTTTGTCAGACGTATATCGCAGGCAAATAAAACAGAACTTGTGGCTATAACATTTGAGATTATTACCGAAAATATAAATGCTGCCGAAGAGGCACTGGGCAAAGACGATATTCCGGGATTCCGTGCAGAACTGAAGATGGCTCAGAAAGCACTGGGTGAGCTGATAAGTTCCCTCGATTTTACTTATCCGATATCAAAAGAACTTTTACAGCTCTACGAGTATGTACAGAGAATCCTCGTATCGAGTGATATTTCCGGCAAAGACAGAGGACTCGAATCTGCAAAGAAGGTTATGGAAGGACTGGGCAGTTCATTTTCCGAAATAGCTTCACAGGATACATCAGAAAGTGTGATGCAGAACACCCAGCAGATATACGCAGGACTCACCTACGGAAAAGGCACCTTAAACGAGTCGGACATGGCAGCCGGAACCAACCGCGGTTTTCTGGCATAAAGAGAGGCACATTCTGAAACTGATGCGGTAAAAACGCATCAAAAGAGGAGAAATCATGGATATACAGGTAGGCGACAAGCTGAAAATGAAAAAAAAGCATCCCTGCGGAAGTACGGAGTGGGATGTTTTAAGAGTAGGAATTGATTTCAGATTAAAATGCTGCGGCTGCGGCCACATGATAATGGTGGCACGTAAACAGGCCGAAAAAAATATCAGACAGGTCATTAAACAGGATCCAACCGAACACGATACCAATAAAAATCATCCTGATTCAGCAGAGTGAATCAGGATGATTCTTTAGTTACGATTTATTATTCGTTGAGTACCTTTTCTATCTCTTCGGGATTTGCCACCTTAAGTATTACCACAGGACCTTCATCAGTGGGAAGGGTGTACATATACTCGATGCTCGAGATATTTCCTTCAAGCTTGCACAGCATATCATGAAGGAATCCGATCTCATTTGTGGCTTTTACGGCCAGAACATTGGTAATACTTACCGGGAAACCTGCGGCACGGAGATTTTTCTTTGCGGTATCGGGATCCGATACAATAAGTCTCAGCATTCCGTATTCAGATGTATCTGCCAGGCTCGTAGTAAGAATGTTAATTCCGCTATCCTTAAGAATCTGTGTGATATCCTTCAGACGTCCTTCTTTATTCTCCACAAAAACCGATAATTGTTTTAATATCATGTTGTATACCTCCTCAATATCTACCGGTCACCTCACCCGGTGTTATCACAGTTTTCTGTTGTCTATAACTCTCTTTGCCTTGCCTTCGCTTCTCTCCAGAGTCTTCGGCTCTACGAGCTTAACCTTGGGCTGGATCAGGAGTGCCTGCTGAAGAACATGTGTAATCTTCTTGGTCAGATTCTCGAGTTCTTTGATCTCATCAGAGAAGAACTTCTCATCTACTTCTACAAGTACTTCGAGGGTATCGAGATTGTTTACTCGGTCTACTATCATGAGATAGTTAGGGCTTACCTCACCCATCTCCAGGAGTGCTGCTTCAACCTATAAAGGGAATACATTTACGCCGCGGATGATGAGCATGTCATCGGAACGACCGACAAATCTGGAAAGTCTGGCGGTAGTACGGCCGCATTCACATTTACCGTGTGTGATGCTGGTAAGATCCTTGGTTCTGTATCTCAAAAGCGGAAGTGCTTCTTTTGTCAGAGTGGTAAATACAAGTTCACCTATCTCTCCGTCACCGATGGGTGTAAGTGTATCAGCCGATATGATCTCGGGCAGGAAATGGTCTTCATTGATATGAAGTCCCTTGTGGAATGCACAGTCACCTGCCACACCGGGTCCCATAATCTCGCTTAATCCGTAAATGTCATGTGCCTTGATATGGAGACGGGACTCTATCTGGTTCCTCATCTCCTCGGTCCAGGGTTCTGCACCGCAGACTGCGGATTTGAGCTGAAGTTCGGAGAGGATTCCCTGCTCTTCTATGGATTCGGTGAGGTACATAAGATAAGAAGGAGTACACATGATGGCTGTAACGCCCAGGTCTTTCATCATGGTGAGCTGCTTCTTGGTATTTCCTGTAGAAAGCGGAACTACCGTAGCTCCTACATTTTCTACACCGTAATGCGCACCTAAGCCACCGGTAAACAGACCATAACCGTATGATACCTGAACGGTATCGTTTTTACCTATATCAGCCATGGCCAGAACTCTCGATACACATTCCGACCAGATATCTATATCGCGTCTGGTGTATCCTACAACGGTAGCTTTTCCGGTAGTACCTGAAGATGCATGTATTCTCACAACCTCCGATCTCGGAACTGCGAAAAGTCCGGTAGGATAAGTGTTGCGCAGGTCGTCCTTTGTGGTAAAAGGAAGCTTGGTAAGGTCCTCGATTCCCTTGATGTCACCGGGTTCCAGGCCTACTGCCTGCATCTTTTTGCGATAATACTCTACATTGTGGTATACATAATTCACCTGTTTCACAAGCCTGGTGCTCTGAAGATGCTGCATCTCGTCGCGGCTCATGCATTCTTTCGCTTCATTCCAAATCATGGGGGTTATTTCCTTTCTGTTTTTCTTTTGTCAGATTCCAAGACTCGACGGATAAAACCCTTTACCCGGCTCAGAATAATAATATGGCTCCGCCTCCGTTTATTTAGGAGACGGAGCCTGTATTTAGTTTATAGTATATTAAAAGTAATGTCAAACATTTTTTTAGGATATTTTCAATCAGAGAACCGTCCCTCTGATTGAATTTTAACAATTACATAGCATATCCGACTTCAAAAGCCTGTTTGTTGATATCGATGGTCTTGGGAGGTACTGTATTCTCGATAACCTCGAGCCAGTCTTCCTTTTTGAAGTCCATATGTTTTGCTGCCATACCGAGTACTATGATATTGAAAGTTCTTGCATTTCCAAGCTTTAAAGCTTCTGCCATAGCGTCAACCTTTAATACCTTGTACTTCTTCTCAAGTCCTTCGATGATGCCTTCGGGGTATTTTGCAGCACCTATGACTACGGGCATGGGATCGATCCTCTGGTCGTTTACTACGAGAACGCCGTCCTTCTTTAAGAAATGAGCATATCTAAGTGCCTCAAGTCTTTCAAATGCGATAAGAACATCTGCCTGTCCCTCTTCTACGATGGGCTCGTTTACCTTTTCACCGTAACGTACGAAAGTTACTACGCTTCCGCCACGCTGTGCCATTCCGTGAACTTCGCTGAGCTTTACGTCATATCCTGCTTTTATAGTGATTCCGCCAAGTATACGGCTGGTAAGAAGTGTTCCCTGTCCGCCGACACCGACTATCATAATATTTTTTGTTTCCATTATATTGTATCTCCTCTATGAACACGAATTTTGGGTTAACGTAAGATGGCGCCGAATTTACACTGGCCTTCGAACAGACCGCAGCCGTTACACATGGTAGCGTTAATTGATACTGTACCGTCATCGGCCTTTGTGATAGCGGGACATGCGGGCTTCATACACATGTAGCAGCGCTTACACTTGTCGGTATCGATATGGAATGCCGGCTTCGGCTTATTGGATTTAAGCAGTGCACAAGGTGCCTGTACTATGATAACGGATACCGCATCACGGGCTACTTCTTCTTTTATGGCTTTTTCAAGCTCTTTTGTATCAAATGCGTTTACTATCCTGGTATTCTCAATGCCGATCCCGTCATGGCAGAGCTTGTACAGGTCGATAGCGGGAACTATCTCTCCCTTAAGGGTTTTACCTGTTGCGGCATGATCCTGATGTCCGGTCATACCTGTGGTAGAGTTGTCAAGGATAAGTACTGTACCGGTAGCCTGGTTGTAGAACATATTCATGAGTGAGTTCACACCGGTATGCATAAATGTTGAATCACCGATAACTGCTACCCAATCCTTTATGTAGTCCTTGCCCTTTGCTTTCTCCATACCGTGAAGGGTGGAGATGGATGAACCCATACATACCGTGGTCTCGACTACGCTCAAGGGTGCAACCGCACCAAGAGTATAGCATCCGATATCACCTGCGGCATGGATCTTCAATTTATTAAGTGTATAGAATGTGCTTCTGTGAGGACATCCGGGACAAAGGATAGGAGGTCTTACAGGTACATCTGCTTTCTGTTCTATCTGAAGCTCCTGTCCAAGGATGGCTTTTTTCAGCATATTTGTGCTGTACTCACCCTGGATGGTAAGTATCTCCTTACCCGTACACTCGATACCCCATGACTTTACCTGCTCCTCAATGATGGGATCGAGTTCCTCAACGATGTAGAGCTTGTCAACCTTCTTTGCAAAATCAACGATCATCTGCTTCGGAAGCGGATTTACACAGCCAAGTTTAAGAACCGAAGCTGTGGGAAGCGCTTCTTTAACGTACTGATAAGGGATACCGGAGGTGATGACACCGATTTTGGTATCATTCATTTCAATCCTGTTTATAGGGAATTCGGCTCCGTCCACAGCCATCTGCTTCTCCCTGGCTTCTACTACGGGATGGCGCTTGATGGCGTTGCCGGGCATCATAACATTCTTTGCTACGTTCTTTGTATATTCAATATCTATGGGTTCACAGCGGTCCTCAAGTTCAACCAACCCTTGAGAATGTGCGATACGGGTGGTGGTCCTGAACATAACCGGTGTATCATACTTCTCGCTTAAGTCATATGCGTACTTGATAAATTCCTTGGCTTCGGCGCTGTCCGAAGGCTCAATAACCGGGATATGTGCCGCACGGGCTACCGCACGTGAATCCTGCTCATTCTGTGAGCTGTACATTCCGGGATCATCTGCAGCTACAAGTACAAGTCCGCCGGACACACCGATATAGCTAACGGTATATAACGGGTCAGCAGCTACATTCACACCTACATGCTTCATGGAAACAAGTGAACGCACACCTGCCATTGATGCACCGATAGCCACTTCCATAGCTACCTTCTCATTAGGTGACCATTCACAATAAATCTCATCGTATTTTACGATATTCTCACTTATTTCAGTACTGGGTGTTCCGGGATATGCGGCTGAAACCTTGACTCCGGCCTCGTATGCTCCGCGTGCTATCGCCTCATTACCCAACATCAGTTTCTTCTCAGACATTAGCCAATCCTCCTTTGATTTACCTAAAGAAATATTATACCACCCCTGTGTTTTGTGTCAAGAAAAACATTATTTAAAGCATACCTTTAAGGAACTCACCGGTATATGACTTTTTATTCCGTGCTATATCCTCGGGAGTACCCTCTGCCACTATGGTACCGCCTCTCGCTCCGCCTTCGGGACCGATGTCGATGATGTAGTCCGCAGACTTTATGACATCGAGGTTGTGTTCAATGACCACTACGGTATTGCCGTTCTCGGTCAGCCTCTGCAGTATGTCTATGAGCTTTTTCACGTCGTCAAAATGCAGACCCGTGGTCGGCTCATCCAGAATATATATGGTCTTTCCGGTACTTCTCTTACTAAGTTCCGTGGCCAGCTTTACACGCTGTGCTTCACCGCCCGAGAGTGACGTGGACGGATGACCGAGTTTTAAGTATCCGAGCCCCACTTCATTCAGAGTCTCTATCTTACGTTTTATGGAAGGTACATTTTCAAAGAACTTCACAGCCTCTTCTATCGGCATATCGAGTACTTCAAATATGTTTTTTCCTTTGTATCTCACGTCCAGGGTATCCCTGTTATAGCGTTTTCCCTGACATACCTCGCAGGGAACATAGATATCGGGCAGGAAGTTCATCTCTATCTTGATGATTCCGTCTCCGGAACATGCCTCACATCTTCCGCCCTTTACATTGAAGCTGAAACGTCCTTTTGTATATCCCTTTGTTTTTGCATCCACAGTAGACGCAAACAGGTCTCTGATGAGGTCAAAGGCTCCGGTATAAGTAGCAGGGTTCGATCTCGGAGTTTTTCCTATGGGCGACTGATCTATATCTATCACCTTGTCCAGTTTTTCGATACCCAATATATCATCATGCGCTCCCGGTATGAGGGTACGCGCCCTGTTCAGATCTCTCGCAAGCCTTTTATACAGGATTTCGGTTATCAGAGAACTTTTGCCCGATCCCGAAACTCCCGTAATACAGGTAAATACGCCCATAGGAATATTTACGTCTATGTTTTTCAGGTTGTTCTCACGTGCGCCCTTTATCGTAAGGTATCCGTTCGGCTTCCTTCTCTTTTCCGGTACTGCGATTCGGAGTTTTCCCGATAGGTACTGCCCTGTTATCGATTTTTTGTTTTTTGATATCTCGTCCGCCGTTCCTATGGCTACCACTTCACCGCCGTTCGATCCGGCACCCGGACCTATATCTATGATACAGTCTGCAGCTCTCATGGTGTCTTCGTCATGTTCCACGACTATCAGTGAATTGCCGAGGTCTTTCAGGTCTTTTAATGCTTTTATCAGTTTTCCGTTATCCCTCTGATGAAGTCCGATACTTGGCTCATCGAGAATATATGCTACTCCCACTAGCCCCGAACCTATCTGAGTTGCTAATCTTATACGCTGTGCTTCCCCTCCCGAAAGCGATGCGGTAGCACGTGAAAGTGTCAGGTAATCAAGTCCCACTTCTATCAGGAACCCTATCCTGGCATTTATCTCCTTTAGTATCAGACCGCCGATTTTTTTCTGCATTTCGGTCAGTTCCAGGGACTTCATAAATTTTGACAGATCAACAATGGAAAGATCGGTCACTTCGGAGATATTCTTATCTCCTACAGTTACGGCCAGGGCCTCTTTTTTCAGTCTCCGTCCTCCACAGGTCTTGCAGGGTATGATCTGCATATACTGCTCATATTCCTGACGTGCGGATTCCGAAGCTTCCCTGTACCTGCGCCTGATATTCCCCATGATACCGTCAAACGCCGTGTCAAAGGTACCTTCACTGTGTGCACCCTTATAATATATATTGAGCCTTCTTCCTTCAGTTCCGTAAAGTATCAGGTTCCTGTCATGTTCGCTTAAATCCTTAAACGGCTTCTTTAAGTCTATCCCATATTCGCTGCTTAAGGCATCAAGTATCACACGCCCGTATGAATTCTTGTCATGAAGCGATTTCCAGCCGGGCATGGTTATGGCGTCTTTTTCTATGATGCTCATATCCCGGTTCGGGAATATGAGGTCGAGGCTAAATTCCTGACGCGATCCGAGTCCCGCACAGTCCGGACATGCACCGAAGGGGTTATTAAACGAGAATGTTCTGGGCTCAAATTCTTCTACACTGATACCGCAATCGGGACATGAAAAGTTCTGGCTGAGAGTAATCTCTGCGGGCAGACCTGATTTGTCCGCGTTTTCCCCTGTTACGGCATCCTTATTCCCGGATGCTCCGACAATTTCGCATACCGTGAGTCCGCCACCGAGTTTCAGGCTGCTCTCAAGTGAATCCGAAAGTCTTCTCTCTATTCCTTCTTTTACTACCAGTCTGTCCACTATGACAGATATATTATGTTTGTTGTTTTTCTCTAACTTTATCTCTTCGCTCAGGTCGTATATATGTCCGTCAACTGACACACGTACATAACCGCTTCGTCTGGCCTGTTCGAAGACCTTTGTATGTTCGCCTTTTCTTCCGCGTACTACAGGTGAGAGGAGCTGTATCCTGGTTCCCGAAGGCAGTGCCATGATCTCATCTACCATCTGGTCCACTGTCTGTCTCTTTATTTCTTTCCCGCAGTTCGGACAATGAGGTATACCGATTCTCGCATACAATAATCTAAAGTAGTCATATATTTCCGTAACGGTTCCTACCGTGGAACGCGGATTGTGGTTTGTGGATTTCTGGTCGATGGAAATAGCAGGAGGCAGTCCCTCTATGGATTCGACATCGGGCTTCTCCATCATCCCCAGGAACTGACGGGCATACGAAGAGAGGGATTCCATATATCTTCTCTGGCCCTCTGCATATATCGTATCAAATGCCAGTGAGGATTTTCCCGATCCCGAAAGTCCCGTTAGTACCACAAAACTGTCTCTTGGTATATCCACACTCAGGTTCTTCAGGTTATTCTCCTTTGCTCCCCTGATCTTTATATAGTTTTTTACCATGTCTTTTTTCATTTCTGATAT
>JAEEKN010000250.1 GCA_016282435.1 Lachnospiraceae bacterium
AAGCACAAGCGTCATACCTGGTATAGATGCACACCGCTGTATTCCCATCCCGGTATATTCGTCCATAAATCTTATATTTGTCGAAGTCTCCGCATTCAAAAATTTCCGACAAAACACTCCGGAAAGCCTTACATCCTACTCCGCGGTTCATCTGATGGGTTTTGTCTCCTTTTGCCCACTGCAGGGCATACTTGTTGTCTTTGTCCGCCGGACGTATAGCAAGCTGCTTTTTTACGGGATGAACCAGGAGCTCAACATAATTCCCACACTTCATATCTTTTATACAGGACTGGCTGAACTTTATCTCATTTCTACCTATTAATACTGCCGGTACACATTGATCATCAAAAAGTTTAAAATCAACAACCTGAAACTCTCTAAAATCAAACTCACCCTTATTGGCAGCGATGCGCCTTACTTCCTCCGGTTCACTGCAATCCACGCTCCTGCATGCATTAATATAATCTTCCTTTGTAAAACTTCCCCATTTGGGATGAACTATCACAAAACCTTTGAGTAACCCTTCAGGGATAACTTTTAGTTCCGGCAATAACGATGTACCACCATACTTAGCATTATTCATTATCCTCTGTACGGCAGTAAAATCATCAAACGATATGATGGAGTCATGATCTTCCCTGTAGTAACTCTGGGGTTTTTCACCGTTGTTCTTGAAAGTTTTCTGTGCATCAACATCCGGAGCAAACACCTTGAATCTTTTCCTGGTAAGTACATCCCCACAATATCTTTCATTTCTCAATATCCTGGCTACGCCATTGGCTGTCCAGTTGATATTCCCGAGATACGTCTTTTTTGAAAGTTTAACCAGAGTATCCGCTATCTGCTGAGTCGAGTACCCATAGAGATACATATAAAATATCAGCCTCGGGGTATCCTCTGTCTCCGGATTCACTCTGAGCTTCCCATCCTCATCCTTTACAAAGCCTAACAACTCCGGAGTCAACGGGAGCCCATGGTCCAGCCTCATCCTAAGCGAAGTCTCCATACTTCTGCTCCTCAAACGAGACTCCTGCTCCGCTACCGTAGCCTGAAGGGACAGAGCCAGATGGCTGTCACTGTTTAATGAATAGATTCCCTCAGACTCAAAAAGCACACCGACTTTCCTTTCGCGAAGCTTTCTTATGGTATTTAAGAAATCTACCACATTCCTGGCCAGACGACTGATATTTTTCACTATGATAAGGTCCAGCTTGTTGCCGAATGCATCGGCCATCATCTCGTTGAAGCCTTCCCTGTGCTGTATAGTTGTTCCGCTCTTCCCTTCATCCGAATATATTTTAACCAGTTTCCAGTTTGGATTTCTGGACACCATATCCATATAGTATTTTTGCTGCAGGACAAACGACGAAGTCTGCGCCGGATCATCTGTTGAGACACGCGCATATATCCCAACCCGCTGAAACTCATCCGACTTCACATAATCCGTGTTTTCTCTTTCAGGAAAATATATATGCTTCTCATTCGCAACAGCGGCACTGACACGGCGTTTTACACGTTCCCTTTGCTTTTCTCTCGAATTCTCGGACATTGGTTTCTCCTTCTTTAATCAGTTAGCACAGTGTCTGTACTCCTGACCAGTCTCTATCTTTTCCATTAAGCATTCCCTTTCGAACTAAGAATATTAAGGAAATATCCAGTTTAGGTGTACTTTATTTCGCTAATAGCATAACCTTATGACTTATGATATTATATCCGTCTTTATGAGCTTACTTCTCTCCGCTTCATACTTTATCGGAATATCCAGTTCATCTATTGGAAGAGGGGCATTGCTTAAAGAAAATATGGCAGTATCCTTTAAGTCCTGTATATAATAGGAAGCTAAAGTGAAAATATCTTCTGATATAAAGTATATCCCTACCGGATGTTCCTGTGCTGCAAGAATCCTGGCTATAAAAGAAATCTCATCTGGATCACTGGATACGCTGCTTACCTTTTGAGTGACTATCAGATCCACTTTCCCAGCAAAACAATCCCCCAACAATCTGCACCATTCTCCTGAATACTCCATATGCGGTGCCGAAACGCCTCTGTCAATATAGAAATCCACGAGCTTCCATTTAGCACACAATGCAATATCATCTTTAAACTGCTGTATATGCTTCTCCAGATACTCTGGGTGTCTCGTCTGATTATAATAGCGAATATATACCCCTATCTTAAAAGGATGGTCCGGCATAGGGTATTCGCGTTGCAGACTGTCCATCCAAAGTTTATGATCCACAAGCTTCATCTTCCTGGGATTCTCTGTAACATGCCTTCTAAGAATATTTTCATTACCTGTCACTACAACATTTTCTCCCATGTTTTTTTATTCCTTTCATAACTACTTTCATCACTTTCCAAGCTTTTACTACGCATTATAATAACATAGTGTTATTTATTGTAACACTATGTTGTATTATTGTCAACTATAATATAACTTTATAGTGTTATTTTGCTGTTAAAGGCTTGAATGAAGTAACGGTATTCTACTATAATGCTAAAGTATATAGATACAATCGATACTAAAACGGTTTCCATCTCCGGAATTCCGATTTCCCCAAAACGGAACTACGGTTTCCAGATGCCGGATACAGGGAGACTAGGACACAGAAGGCGGAACACTCATATGGCGGGCATAATAGATGAAGAAGCATTAAAATTCGGGCAGAGTG
>JAEEKN010000027.1 GCA_016282435.1 Lachnospiraceae bacterium
CAACTCACCTGAGAGTATCGTAGAAGTTACCGTTCGTGTATACGAGCTTCTCGGTGCCGAAGTATTCCTGTATCTCGATGTTGATAACTACGAGATTACCGCTCGTGTTAATCCTCGTACAACCGCTCGTCCCGGCGACCAGATCAGAGTTGCTATGGATCTTAGCAAGCTTCACATCTTCGATAAGGAAACAGAGCAGGTTATCACTCACTAATATTAAACAAAACATTTCCGGTCGGGTTATCCCGGCCGGTTTTTTATTGCAGACAAACGGTATCGTATCGGGTAAATTTCCTGTATAAAAATCCAATTTTAAAAAAGTTGATTTATTCCGTATAACATGGTATAATAAACTATGTATGTAAATTTTGTATGCATTTTTATAAGGGGGATTGGAAAAATGGCGAAGAAAATTGCAATATTATTAACTTTAGTATTATCAGTAGGTATGCTCAGCGCATGCGGACCCAAGTCCATCGAAGAAGTAGAGGGACAGGAATATGAATGTTCACAGTTCTCTGCTCTGTGCCCTGCAGACTGGTCGAACTCACCGGTTTACGAGCTGAACAACAAGGATACCGTATCCATTAACCACTTGAGATTCTACAAGGCAGAACTCAATGAGGGTGAGGAGTCAAGCAGCGCTCTTTATTCTAACGCATATGTTGATATAGGACATTACCCTGTGGATTCAAAGGTATTTGACTCGAGAGATGTACTGCAGAATGTAGAGGAAGTCAGCATCAATATAAACGGTACCGAGTGGAAGGGATACGTAGGAGAACTTGCCGGATACAAGAACGCACTTCTCTGGAAGGGCAATTCCGGTGAGTGGCAGGTAAGTGTATGCCTGACAGATGATGACGGGGATATCGAGTTTGAAGACTATGATTTCCAGGCTATACTTGCAAGTATAAAGAAGAAATGATCCAAAATCTAAAAATTGATTTAAGAGTACGCATAAACAGGGGTTATTAAACGGAAAAGGAGCAGGTTATGTTATCTAATCAGGTTTTACAGAACATTATCGAGGGTATCAAGGGGATATCCAGGGTTGATGTATGTGTCATGGACACAGAAGGAAAGGTGGCAGCATCGACAGTAGGGAAAACAGAGGAATACGAGAGTGCTGTCCTGAACTTCATAGGTTCACCGGCTGAGAGCCAGTCGCTTCAGAACACACACTATTTTAAGGTGTTTGATGAGCAGCAGCTCGAATATATCCTGGTGGTGAAGGGGGACAGCGATGATGCCTATATGGTAGGCAAGATGGTGGCTTTCCAGATCCAGGGTCTGATCACTGCATACAAGGAAAGATATGACAAGGATAACTTTATAAAGAACCTTCTTCTGGACAACCTTCTCCTGGTTGATATCTATAACAGGGCGAAGAAGCTCCATCTCGATACCGAGGCGAGACGTGTCGTGTTCATAGTGGAAACCAGCATAGAAAAAGACAACATGGCTCTGGAGACTGTGAGAACTCTGTTTGCGGGCTCAAAGTCCAAGGACTTTATAACTGCTGTGGATGAGAAGAACATCATCATAGTTAAAGAGCTGAGGGCTACCGACAACTATGAGGAACTGGACAAGATAGGTAAGGTGGTACTGGATATGCTGAACACTGAGGCTATGGCCAAGGTTCGTGTATCATACGGAACCATCGTCAGCGAGCTGAAGGATGTATCACGTTCATACAAGGAAGCCAAGATGGCGCTCGACGTAGGAAGGATATTCTATACGGAGAGGAATATCATAGCGTATAGCAATCTGGGTATAGGACGTTTGATCTACCAGCTTCCCATGCCTTTGTGCAAGATGTTCATCAGGGAGATATTTGACGGACAGATGCCCGGAGACTTTGATGAAGAGACTATAGTGACGATAAACAAGTTCTTTGAGAACAACCTGAATGTATCGGAGACATCGAGACAGCTGTATATCCACAGAAACACACTGGTATACAGGCTGGACAAGATCCAGAAGATGACAAACCTCGATCTTCGCGTATTCGAGGATGCCATCACGTTCAAGATGGCTCTGATGGTTGTAAAATATATGGACTACATGGAGAATGCGGACTATTGAGTTTATGTTACGGCACATGGTTTTCGGGCGTGCAAAGTGCATTTTGTGATGGAATAAGGTAAGGGCAGATGAGAAGAGCAGAACTTGAGAGGGCATTGAGCGGCGATATAGAGCCGCCTGTAATACGTCTCGATAATGTATCCAAGGATTATGCGGACGGGATGCATGCGATAAAAAAACTGAACCTTGTAGTGAACAAGGGAGAGTTTGTATTTATAGTGGGAAGCAGCGGCGCAGGAAAATCTACGCTCATAAAGCTTTTACTCAGGGAGATAGCGCCTTCGTCCGGACACATATATGTTATGGGGAAGGATGTCTCAAGACTAAAGGGTAATGCTATAGCGAAGCACAGAAGGAACATAGGTATAGTGTTCCAGGATTTCCGGCTGCTTCCGGAGATGACGGTATATGAGAATGTGGCTTTCGCCCAGCGTGTCATAGAGACTCCGATCAAGAAGATAAAGAGGGATGTTCCGAACATTCTCTCGATCATGGGGCTGTCGGAAAGACTGGACGCCCGTCCTTCGGAACTTTCGGGCGGTGAGCAGCAGAGGGTGGCCCTGGCGCGGGCGCTCGTGAACAATCCCATACTTTTGCTTGCAGATGAGCCTACCGGTAACCTCGACCCCAGGAATTCGTGGGAGATCATGAGGCTGCTCGAGGATGTAAATAAGAGAGGAACCACGGTCATCGTTGTCACACATAACAAGGAAATAGTGGATATGATGCAGAAAAGAGTGGTTCATCTGAACAAGGGTGTATTAGTGGACGATTACGAAAAGGGCGGATATTCAAATGCTAAAAACTAGCTCCTTTTTTTACGGGATGGGTCAGGGAATAAAAAATATATTCAGAAACAGGATGTTTTCACTGGCGTCAATAGCTACGATGGCGGCATGTCTGTTCCTGTTCGGTGTTTTTTATTCGGTGATAGTGAATTTCAGGACCATGATATCGAAGGCCGAAACAAGAGTCGGCATCACGGTGTTTTTTAATGAAGGTACGACCGATGAGGAAATCTTGGAGATAGGCGAAAAGATAAAGCTGAGAGCAGAGGTGTCGGAGCTGGTGCTTACTACTGCCGATGAAGCATGGGAGCAGTACAAAAAGGAGAAGCTGAGCCCCGAACTTATAGAAACTTTCGGTAATGACAATCCTCTGGAGAATTCAGCCTCATATACCGTATATATGAACGACATATCCATGCAGGATTCACTGGTGCGTTATATCAGGGGCATCGAGGGAGTCCGCAAGATAAACAACAAAAAGGATGTATCGGAGAGCCTGACGGGGATCAACAGTGTCCTGACGGTTCTGGCAGTGGCTATGATCGTAATCCTTCTCGGAGTTACGATATTCCTGATCGGGATCACGATATCGACGGGCGTATCCATCAGGAAGCAGGAAATATCGATCATGAAGCTGATAGGTGCGACGAATGCATTTATCCGCATCCCTTACATAGTGGAAGGTATCATCATAGGTATAATCGGTGCGATAATCCCGCTGGTCATCCTGAACTTCAGCTACGGAGTGATCATCACCGCCATAAAGGACAATTTTGATATGCTCTTAAAGGGTACGGAGTTTGTGGACGGCGGTACCATCATGAGGGTTCTGGTGCCTCTGTCACTGGCACTCGGTATAGGAATCGGATTTATCGGAAGTAATGTGACTTTGGGTAAGCAGTTGAGGAAGATAGAAGTGAAGACTTGATGTGACAGTGGGGATGGTTCTTTTTGTCACATCAGAGGAGAAAACCATATATGAGTAGATTAAAGAAAGGTGTGGTTTCGGCTTTTCTGATCCTGTGTATTGTGGCGACAGTATTCAGCAGCCTCCCGTATAATGGTGTCGGAGCGGAGAACTCGGACGCCAGAAAAGCATACGAGGAGAAGCTGAAGGCGGCTAAGGAGCAGAAGGCAGAGCTGGAGAAAAAGAAGAAGGAGCAGGAAGCCCTGATAGCGGAGTTTACCGAGGAAAAGGAAAACATCGAGACCTATATACAGGAACTGGACCTTCAGCTGAATGATATCACATTAAAGATTTATGAACTAAAAAAGCAGATAGAAGAAACAGAAAAGGATCTGGAGAATACGAAGGCTGATCTGGAAGCCGCAAAGGAGAAGGAACGGGACCAGTATTCGACGATGAAGAAGAGGATCGCCTATATGTATGAGAACGGCGAGACTTCATATATAGAGATACTTCTCGATTCAGGAAGCATATCTGATTTCCTGAACCAGGTGGAGTATGCACAGGATATCGCAAGATATGACAACAGCCTGCTCGACAGGTATAAGGAAGCCAAGGCGGAAGTAGAGGACAGGGAGGCACTGCTTGAGGCATCTCTCGAAGAGCTGAACCTCATGAGAGAGTCTGAGGAGCTCGAGCAGTCAACAGTCGAAGACCTGATGGCTCTAAAGGGCGCCGAGATAGACAAGCTGACCGAGCAGCTGGGAGTAGCTGACGAATACCTCTTTAATTATCTGTCGGAGATCAGCAGCAAGGAAGTAGAGATCGATCAGATCATAGAAGCCGAGCAGAAGAGGATAGAGGAAGAGGAACGTAAGAGAAAAGAGGAAGAAGAGCGTAGAAAGCGCGAAGAAGAGGCACAGCGTAAGGCTGCCGAAGAGGAAAGAAAAAAGGCTCAGGAAACCGGAGAAATAAAAAAGCCTTCTTCGACTTCGGGATATGATGCCGATGCCATCAATCACGTTCAGCTCACCGATGAGACCAACCTGTACAAGATGATCTGGCCGCTTCCCGGCGACCACAGAACATATTCGAAGTTCGGTCCCAGAATCGCACCGCTTCCCGGAGCATCGACATACCACAAGGGATGGGATATAGGCGGAGAATTCGGAGCTCCGATGGTTTCGGTACTGGCCGGTACGGTATATGCCGTAGGTTACAATTCATCTGCCGGAAATTTTGTAAAAGTAGAGCACCAGCCGGGCTTTATCACGGTATACTGCCATTGTTCGAAGGTCTTGGTAAGTGAGGGACAGTATGTAAAGCAGGGGCAGCAAATAGCACTTGTGGGCTCGACCGGAGTATCGACCTCACCGCATCTGCATTTTGCCATTCAGAAGGATGGAGAGTATATAGATCCGGATCCTTATATAGGATATCTGGAGTAGTAATGTGTATTTTTAGAGGTAGGAAATGAGTGACGGATATATAAAAGGACTTATCACCGGAATTTTGACAGCACTGGGAATAACAGTGCTGTCTGTTCTTATTTATTTTTTATTTTTTAACGATGTACTGGGGAATCTCGATTCAGATACGGCACCTCTCGACATAGAGGTTTCGGAAAGCGATGAATATCAGGATTTTATAAATAAAGAAAATATGATAATGGCTATCATCAAGCAAAAGTACTATGAGGAGGCCGATGAAAAGACGATGTTTGACGGGGCATACCGTGGCATCGTGGATTCTCTGAACGATCCGTATTCCTGTTATTTTTCCAAAGAAGAGGTTGATGCCATAATGGATTCAAGTAACGGAGAGTACGTAGGAATAGGATGCTATGTGGGCCAGATGATCGACAGCAAAGAAATGGTAGTAGTGTCTGTTATACCGGGAAGTCCTTCGGAAAAAGCAGGACTTCAGGCCGGGGATGTGATCATAGCAGCTGACGGCAGGGATCTGACAGATATGAATATAGATTTGGCCGTGACCTATGTAAGAGGAAGGGCAGGCACAAAAGTAGTAATAACCGTAAAAAGGGACAAGGAGACTCTGGATCTGGAAATAATCAGGGCAACCGTCACTCCCGAGACTGTGGAAAGCATCATGTTGGATGATAATATAGGCTTTATAAGGATGGTGGCATTCCACGGACATACTCCGGAACAGTTTAAGCGTGAACTGGAGAAACTCGAAAGTGAGGGTATGGAAAAGCTGATACTGGATCTGCGTGGTAATCCGGGAGGAAACTATGATACGGCCATTGAGATGCTGGATATATTCCTGGATAAAGATATGCTGGTGGGATATATCGATGACGCGGCCGGAAATCAGGAAAACTCATATACAGAAGATTCAGACAGGTTTGATAAACCGCTGGTAATTCTGATAAATGAAAATTCTGCCAGCGCGGCTGAGCTGTTCACCCAGTGTATGAGGGACTACGAAAAAGCTACTGTAATAGGGAAAACTTCATACGGGAAAGGTGTTTACCAGAATCTCTACCCCGTATCGAATGACGGAGACGCTGTAAAAATCACCGGAGGACGTTTTTATTCACCCAAGGGTATATGTATACAGGGAGTGGGAATAGTGCCTGATATAACGGTGGAATACACCGATGAACCTAACGAAAAAGGTCTGTATCCCTATGAATATGAAGACAGTCAGGCGAAGGCGGCTATAGAATATTTAAAGAAAAAATAAAAAAGTGCTTGCTTTTTATGTGAGTCTATGATATAGTAATCCACGTTGAACGGACAAATGTATTTGACGCACACACAGAAGACGAGGACAGCATGATGAATTCGAGGGATAAATTCTTTCTGGTGAAGGAAAAGGCGGTGCCCGAGGTTTTACTTAAAGTGATAGAGGCTAAAAGGCTGCTCGATTCCGGGAAGGCTATAACGGTGCAGGAGGCTGCGGAACAGCTGGGTATAAGCAGAAGTTCCTTTTATAAGTATAAGGACGATATATTTCCGTTCCACGAGAACAGCAGGGGTAAAACGATAAATATCATGCTTTTGCTGGATGATGAGCCCGGTCTGCTGTCAAATGTCTTAAACGAGATAGCAAAGTGCAAGGCGAACATCCTGACCATACATCAGAGCATACCGATAGGCGGTATAGCTTCCGTAACACTCGGTATGGAGATGAGGCCCGAGACCAGGGAGATAAACGATATCATCACTGCGATCGAAGGGATACGCGGGATAAATTCCTTAAAAATTTTAGGTAGGGAGTAAATTTATGAAGATAGCAATATTCGGTTACGGAACTGTAGGTTCGGGAGTATTTGACGTAATAAACATGAACAGCGATATCATCGCAAAGCGTGCAGGCAAGCCCATAGAGGTAAAGTATGTTCTGGACCTTCGTGATTTCCCCGGAGACCCCGTGGAGAAGGTTCTGGTACATGATGTGGACATAATCCTGAACGACCCTGAGGTAAAGATCATCGCAGAAGTCATGGGAGGAATGGAGCCTGCATTTACTTTTACAAAAAGAGCGCTTTCAGCCGGAAAATCAGTATGTACCTCGAACAAAGAGCTGGTTGCAGCACACGGTGCCGAACTTATAGAACTTGCAGCAAAGAACAAATGTGACTACTACTTTGAGGCAAGCGTCGGAGGGGGAATCCCGATCATCAGATCGCTGTGCGATTCACTGGTAGGTGACGACATCATAGAGATAAAAGGTATCGTGAACGGTACCACAAACTATATTCTTACCCGTATGGGAGAGGATGGGCTGGACTTTAACGTAGCGTTAAAGGAAGCTCAGGATAACGGATTCGCCGAGAGGAATCCTGCAGCTGACATCGAAGGAACCGATGCACAGAGAAAAGCAGCCATTCTGGCTTCTCTC
>JAEEKN010000251.1 GCA_016282435.1 Lachnospiraceae bacterium
TTATGCTGCTGTCCTTGTTACAATTCTTTATATACAGATTGTCGCCGTATGCTTTGGTAGCACTTTCGTTCGATCCATAAGGGTTTTCGCCCTTAGGAATTGTAATAACGTATGTTTCGGCGTATTCGGTGAGCTTATATGCTTCATCGAGCAGGATTTTAGCTTCTGTCTGTGCAAAAAGTCCTGCACCGTCATATACCCATGCTTCATAACCTGTGGTTGAATTCTTGTATGAAGAACTGAATATTTCTCCGGTAGTGTTTTTTGTCTGGCCCGTACCATCCTGGTTGGAGGCTTCTGATGGCTCTGACTTTATATCCTCGTCATCGTAGTCGTCATCATAATCGTAATCGTCATCGTCATCAAACCAGTCTATCAGCTCATCCCAGTCCAAATCTACCATATCGGCATGAGCATTATTTCCGGGGATGATGACTGCAAATGACATGAAAGCTATGAGAAGTATTCCTAAAAATCTCTTAAACCTGTGCACTGTCATCACCTCCCTTTCTACTGAACTGAGGCAGTTTTCTGGTAGTCAGCTGATTATAGCGGCTGACAATCCTTATGACACACCATACAATATAGGCCATACACAAAATGGATGCGCCATAGAACCATAAGTCTGATACCAGACCTACAGTATATTCAAGAGCCAAAATACCGCCGGCTGCTATAAGCGGAATCCACCAGTAGCTCTTCTGCTTCATGGATTCAACCATCTTTTTGTGTTCTTTTTGCTTCTTGGCTATGTTGTTCGAAGGCTCTTCATCTTTTTTCTTTAAAGTCATCAGACCCTTGTCATCTTCACCAAGTTCACGCTGTACTATTTCGGACTCATGCTTAGAGAAAATGCCAGCCATGATGAGTGATACTATACCGGCACCTATAAGAGTATACTTAGGTACTATGGTAAGGTTAAATACAAAGTTGAGCAGGATGAATAAAATGAGTGAAAGTATCGACGATGCCAGAATGTATTTGTTTACTGATATCGGTATATCGCCTGCTACTTTACCGGTCTGTCCGTTTACTACGGTATATGATACTCTCTCTTCTCCTTTTTTATTCTTTGATCTGATACTCATGAACCATATGGGAAGCATGGTCAGGAACTTCCCGTCAACATTGGGTCTCAGCTTATCTGTATTCTGCTTGTCGTTGCAGCTGTATTTACTGAATCCGGGGATTGCCTTAAACTTCTTGTATGCGTTTCTTGCTATAAGCTCCTGTGCGTCGTTCTGATATACCATATCATCCATATCGTTTGTATCAGCATAAAAACCGCTCAGGAACGAAGGGGTAAATTCCTGTTGCTGTGACTGGTCAAAAGGAGCAATACCCTGGCTTAAGTTATCAGAGAAACTGGATGAAGCATCGTATGATACATTGTTGTATACCATATCTACATCGGCGCTTAACGAATGATTCTCGGTATATTTATAGTCTCCTCTGTAATATGTCCTGTTACCGTTTATAGAAACTCTGTCATGTTTGGATGTAGCATATGTCCAGTAAGGCATATAAATACCACGGAAGGAATCTACACATTTTTCGCTCTTCATTTCAGGAGGAGCAAAGAATGCGCCTTTCATGAATTTTCCATACTGGGTCATACAATCCTTTTTTGACTGTTTAAAAGGTATGATAAATTTAGGGCGTCTGGCTCTGCTGATACGCCTGTCAAGTATTGTGGACCCGCCACAGAAAGAACAGAATGCAGCGGCCTCGTTATCCTCTGTCAATATTTCACCACCACATTGAGGACATCTGAAGGAAGATACTTCATAATAATCTTCAGCATCACTGCCGGACTCTTTAACAGCTACATCAATGGGTTTTGCCAGACTGATACCACAGAACGAACATACTGTTTCATTTCCTTCCCTCTTTGCTCCACAGCCGGGACACAGGTCATAGAACAGATTAGTGTCTTTCACACCCTCTTTGATGACTTTATCGCCTTCTTCAGCATCTCTTTCTTTAACTACTGAATAAGGATCTACAACATTGTTACAGAAATCACAATAAAGAGCTTGTTTTTCAATGTTAAATTTCAGATTACCAGAACAATTGGGACAAGCGTACATTTATATCTCCTTTCTCTGACTTTAGATGAGTATTAAATCGAAAAATATAACATATAATATACGATGGGTGCTATAAAGATTACAGAATCAAATCTGTCAAGTATTCCGCCGTGTCCGGGAATCAGGGTACCGTAATCCTTTATGCCTTTGTTTCGTTTGATAGCCGATGCAGCCATATCACCTATCTGGGATACCACAGAACCGATAGCGCCTACGAGGCCAAATATAAGTATCGGGTTATTGAATGTACCTTCAAGCTGTGATTTAAAGATGAGGGCGAAAATAACACCGATAAGTGCTGCTCCTACGATACCTCCGATAAGTCCTTCCAAAGACTTTTTAGGGCTGAGCTTGGGAGCAATTTTGGTTTTACCCAGCTTACGTCCTACGAGATAAGCCATTGTATCCGAACCCCATGAACCGATAAATATCAGCCATACCGAGTATGCTCCGCATTCCATCTCTCTGACTTTGAATATATATGACAGTGTCACAGCCACATAGAAGAATCCAAAGAATACCAGGGTAATCTTTTCTGAGTTGTACTTAGGGAATGTCAAAACGTATACTGCAAGTACAACTACAAGGAATACGGCTATAAATACCGGGAAAAATACCGGCTTTAAGGACTTGATCCAGGGTTCTTTGTATTTTAACAGATCTGTTATCATGAGAAAAAGGAAATACAAAAGAGCAAATATATATCCGGTAGCTCCGAGTCCGGATTTGTTGACTCCCACTACCCTGTAAAGTTCCATGAGTCCGATCATGGTGATCAGTACTATGACTCCGAAAAGTACATATCCTCCGAGAACCATAGCGGTGATAGCTACAGCCATCAGTATGATCGAACTTCTGAGCCTTATCATAAATGAATTGTCGTTATTTATATCCTTACCCATTTTTATCCATCCTAAATGTAATATTGATTTCTAGATCTTTATTTTTTCTCTTTGCGTCCTCCGTAACGACGGTCACGGTTTGCATAATATTCCAGAGCCTTTTCCAGCTCTTTTTTATCAAAATCGGGCCAGTATACATCGGTGAAGTACATCTCTGTATATGCGAGCTGCCAGAGCATGAAATTCGAAATCCTGAGTTCTCCGCTGGTCCTGATGAGCAGGTCGGGATCGGGTATATCCCATGTATCCAGATAATTCTTAAAGGTTTCTTCGTTTATGGATGCGGGATCGAGACTTCCTTCCTTACATTCTGCAGCTATTTTTCTTGTGGCTCTGACTATCTCATCACGTCCGCCGTAATTAAGGGCTACCTGAAACTGCAGACCGTCGAACTGTTTTGAATACTCTTCGAGATCCCTGATTGTTTCCTGAAAATCTTCGGTAAGCCTTGAAATATCACCGATTATGCGGACGCGCATATTGTTTTTCAGGCATTTCTCCTTACAGCCGATAAGATATTGTTTAAGGAGCTTCATAAGCGTGCTCACTTCATCATCGGACCTGGTCCAGTTCTCGGTAGAGAATGCATAAACCGTTAAATATTTGATGCCTAGATCCCATGCTGCCTTACACATAGGTTCGACATTGTTTGCTCCGGCAGAATGTCCCATGGCACGGGGTAACAGACGTTTTTTAGCCCATCTACCGTTACCGTCCATAATGATGCCCACATGTGTCGGAATTTTGTTTTGTTCTTCTTTTTTTGCCAATTTTTTACCTCTAAATGGTTTTATGTCAGCGTTACCTCAAAATCGCCTTATGCGTTTCCTCGGTAACAAGACGATGTTCGCATCTTAATGTATGTCACACATTACAAGACACAGAAGAGAGAACTCCTCTGTGTCAGAAAAGACAATGTAACTTGTTATACAGTCATGATTTCCTTGGTCTTGTCTTCAGAAAGCTTGTCACATTTATCAACATACTTTTCGGTCATCTTGTTGATCTCTTCCTCTATCTGCTTCTGAACATCCTCAGAGATCTCACCTGACTTACCAATCTTCTTGATAGCTTCGTTTGCGTCACGTCTTACATTTCTGATGGCAACTTTTGCGTTCTCACCCTTTTTCTTGATCTCTTTAGCGAGTTCCTTACGTCTGTCCTCGGTTAGCTCAGGGAATACCAGGCGGATCACACGTCCGTCGTCGGTAGGTGTGATGCCAAGATCAGATGCCAGAATAGCCTTACTGATCTCCTTTACCATCTTTGCTTCCCAAGGCTGGATCTGGATGATCCTGGCTTCAGGAACCGAGATATTTGCTACTGCATTAAGGTTTGAAGGTGTTCCGTAGTAGTCAACCTTTATCTTGTCAAGAAGATGGGGATTAGCACGTCCTGCTCTTATAGAAGCGTAATCCTCCTCTAAGAATTCGATAGTCTTTAACATTTTTTCATCGTACGCTTTGATTCTTTCATCCATTGTATTCGGCCTCCTGATTTTTGTGCTTTTAATGTCACTTTAAAAACGCTTCCGTCGTCTTTTAAGCAACTAAATAATACTACGTATTTTATATTCTGTTACATGATAACAAATTTTTAAAAGTAATTCAATATATTTCTGATATTTTATCTTTGCGGAATAAACAGCAATATAGAAGCTATTATATGTGGATAACAAAATATGGTCAGACTATTCATAACGCTCACTCCGATAAAGTTCACTGCCAGACATATGATACAAAGGGTAATGGCAATGTTTTTCAATTTAGTCATCCCTTTGGATACTAATACGGAGTAAACAGCTAGTCCCAAACACAGTATCCCAAGTATCAACTGGATAGTTTTTAATGTCGAAATGAAATCTGCATTATATCCCCTGATCCCGAAAGGTGGAGTTTCAACAAACATCGTAAGCTCTATAGTTCCTGTTTTTACAAGAAAAACAAATGTTGTGATAAGGGACATTACAAGATTCAGTATAAAACATATTTTTTTCTTCATATTTCGTATCCTGCTATAGGCGATATCATTTTCAAACTTTTAGTCGGATCAAACAGTGACGATAGTTCCGGTACAATTACCTGTAGCATTCTCATATATGCTGTTAGGTCTGTTAAGTTTGAAGATAAGCAACGGCATTTTATTCTCCATGCAGATAACAGTAGCCGTGGTATCGATAACTTTCAGCTTCTTCTGGAAAACTTCTTCAAGAGATATAGTATCATATTTAATTGCGGACGGGTCTTTTGCGGGGTCTGCAGAATATACACCTTCGATACCCTCACCTGTGAAGTTCTTTGCCATCATGATTATATCACATCCAAGCTCAACTGCTCTTAAAGCTGTAGCTGTATCGGTCGAGAAGTAAGGATGGCCTGTTCCGCCTGCCAGAAAAATAACTTTTCCTGCCTCAAGATCACTGACTGCTTTGTCCTTTGTAAAGAGTTCTGTGATATCACCACACTCAAACTGTGTATAAATCTCAGTCTTCATACCTACGTATCTGAAAATTTCGGAAACATATACGCAGTTCATAACTGTAGCCAGCATTCCTATCTGGTCAGCCTTGAATCTGTCGATGGTCTCGCTGTCTCTTCCTCTCCAGAAATTGCCGCCGCCTATTACTACAGCCACTTGAACACCTTCATCGACTATTTTCTTTACCTGCTCAGCAACTGCGAGGCATGTCTGCTCGTCAAATCCCTGTTTTTTGTCTCCTGCAAGGGCTTCTCCGGAGAACTTGAGTAATACTCTTTTGTACTTAGCCATTTTAATCCTCCATATGTTTCTTTAATTAAATATCTCATCAACGTTGGAATTTGCATATTCCAGCGAACAGAATCCTTCAAGAACGGCTCCGTTTATGAGCTGAACGGATTTTGCCTTGATATTCCCTTTTATAACAGCTGTAGTATCCAGGATTACAGGACCCTTGACATCGAGGTTTCCTTTTACGGCACCGGCTATGACTGAGGCACCGGCCTTTATATCACCTATAATAACCGCACCCTGTCCTATCTTTACTACACCTTCGCTTTCTATATTTCCTTCTACTCTTTTGGCACTTATCATTATCTCGGAAGCATGCGAACTGCCGGTCACTTTACCTGATATTGAAAGCTTGCCTCCACAGAATATATCGCCGTTTACGGTCCCGTATACATCCAGTGAACAATCTGTAGTGATGTTTCCATCTATGACGGTTCCTTCGGTAATAATCATGGACTGCTCGTATTCATCATCCTCAAAGTCGTCAAAGCTTTCATCATCCAGGAAATCACCGTCATCAGATTCAACGGTATCGGATGTGTTGCTTCCTGTATACATATTTTCAACAGGTATTGAAGCTGAAGGAATGTTATCTTCTATAAATACTTCTGTATCGGCATTCGGAACTTCCTCCATAGGTATTTCGTTCGGAATGTCGTATGTTGTGGTATCAGCAGGAATATCCATTGTATCCATGGGTATATCCATGGTATCTGTAGGAATATCCATAGTATCAATGTCTGTTTCCATGGTATCTACGGGTACTTCTGTATTTTCTGTATTATCAGAAACTTCTGAAGTATCCATACTGGCTATGAGACTCGCAATATCGTCCGGACTCATCATCTTGTTTGGATCATCTACGACCGGAGTTGGCGTAGGCTCGGGTTCTGGTTCAGGTTCAGTAACCTCAGCTATAGTTTCAGTATTATCAGCTGGCCCTGAAGCATTCATACTTGCTATCAGGTTCGCAATATCATCCGGGCTCATCATCTTGTTTGGGTCATCACTGACCGGAACTGTAGGTGCAGGCTCGGGCTCAGGAGCAGGAACATTAGGTGCCGCGCTCGCATTATCAGCTCCTGAAGCATTCATACTTGCTATCAGGTTAGCTATATCGTCCGGACTCATCATTTTGTTCGGATCATCGCTTGGAATATTAGGCATATCAGCACCCCCTGTAACCGCATCATTTTCCATCTTTGCTTCTATCTCGGCATACATTTCATTAAGTTCTTCTTCAGATGCATCTGAAAAACCATTCGTAAAATCAAGACTGTTTACAAAACTGTCATCCTGGACGAAACTATCATCAAAAGAA